>CAIZGN010000456.1 GCA_903932505.1 Candidatus Hydrogenedentota bacterium | reverse complement strand
GGTCTGAATTTCTTTGGCTTTGGCGGCGATTTCGGCCAATTGCCGCTCAATATGCGCAGCCAGGTCCGCTGAGTATTCAGGCAGGCACAGGGGGGTGGCGGTGAGTCCGTGACGGGCGAAGAGGGCGACATATTCGTCGTGGGTGAGGTATTCGCCCATCATGTCCGGATAGGCGTTGTGTCGCTGTATCGCCTTGGCGGCGGGTGCGGCCTCGAATCGGTCCAGCAGGGTGATCCCGAAAATTGTGAGGTGCGGGTCGGCCAGCACGCTTTCTGCAGAAAAGCCATTGGGCACTGTGATGTATCCCGCGCCAGTGCCGGGGCGAATCGCCCGGGCTAGGGTGGCGGTGGACTTTTCTAGATCCTTGACGTGCTCAAGGACCTGTTCGCAGAGTATGATGTCGAAGGGAACGAAGTTCGCGCCCAGGCTTTCAGTGTTTTCCATGGAAAAGTTGAGCAGTCGGATGGGGGGATTTTCCCCGAAGAGGGTTTCGAGGTTCATTTTGCCCAGACGCAATTTCTCATCCGACAATTCCCATCCCTCGCAGTATGTGGCCCCGCTTTTTAATGCGGCGGCCAACGTGCCACCGGTGCCGCAACCGATATCGAGAAAACGTCCCCCCCTAACCTCGACGTCGTATTGGACAAGACGGGATTGGGCCTCATTCAGCGTACTGGCACCGGAGCGATTGGTCCCCAGATAGTAGCGGAGCAATTTCTCGACCAGCACGGGGCCTTTGGCTGCAAAGGTAGAGAGCACCCACCCTTTGATGTATTGATAATATTCCGGGGCGATGCCGTAGTGGTTGTGATCGGGCAGCCGCAAGGCTTCGAGTCCGTAAATGATTTTGACCGAGACCCTGCGAAGAAGGGCGGCGGGTGAGGTGGCACGCACCACAAAGAGCAACTCCGCGCGTTGGGGTGGTCGGGTTGCATTCAGCGGGGTTTCGGCCTTCAGGCGGACCCATTGGCCGTCGCCGGGGTGGGTACTCTGATAAACGCGGCGCTTGGCGGAATCCTTGGGATCGTCGTAGACGTAGAGGTTGATTCCGACGGCATCGGCCTCGTCGGCGAGCACCTCGGCCTCCACGCAGAGCAAGGAGGCGGGTAGCAGTTCGGGGAGATCGAGCGGAAATGACACGACTCCGTTCTTTTCCGGGTCGCTTCGCACGAGGCGCAGAGCACCGTCTTCGCGGGGAGGGTCGTCTGGTTCGCGTTTCAGGTCGTGCAGGGTCCACCGCTTTGACCATTTCGATTTATCGACCGGGTCGTCCAGTTCAAACAACACTTCCTCGGGTTTGCGGGTGGTTCCAGAGAAAAAGGGGTCGGTCTGGCTGAAGATTCCAGCGAAGTCCACCGTTTCCCATCTCGTCTGGCTGTTTTCGTGGCCCGCATTGAAGAGTCGTCGACCGAGGCGGTGAAACTCTTCCTTGGCCATGTGGAAGGCATCCATTTGGCGGATGCTATCAATGCTGGGTGAACCTTGGGCGGACTGGGAGGCCAGCCCCACGACATAGACCGGGTCGCATCCCAGATGATAGGCCCACTGCAGCATGGGATAGACGGCATCCCAACCCGGATGGACGATAGCGGCGAAATCGCGGGAGAATTGCGGATACAGGAGGGTGTTGTAGTAATCGTTTTCCTGTGGATCCGGGGTCAGGAAGAAGAGCGTGCGCGCATGGGCGGGCACCAGATGCGCGGACGAAAGGGGGACCAGTCGGGTGGTGTCCGCCATTGGCTGCGGGGAGCCTTTTGTTACAGTGCTCGGGTCGCACATGAGATAGTTGGTCGCAAAACCCCAATCCCCGAATTTCCGGTGTACACCCCAAGCGCCTATCGTCACATCTTCGCGCAGTTTGGAGGAATCGAGGGTGTCGAGGTCGGTTCCGTCGGCAAGGATGAAACAACGACGGCCTTCGTGGCGATCCCGCATGGAGGCAAGCTGTTGACGCTGTCCTGGTTTGATTTGGAGCGATGGACGCCATCCGCCCTCCAAGGCAAGATTCACCGGGCCAAAGAATTGCCGTCGTGCACGCAAAACCC
>CAIZGN010000455.1 GCA_903932505.1 Candidatus Hydrogenedentota bacterium | reverse complement strand
CGCGATTATATCCAAGGCCATGCCCCCCGAGACGGCGGCGCGCTCCACTCGACGCCTTATCCTTCTTGGTGTCGTCATGGCCGGAAACGGCTGCTGCGCCGCATTTGTCCTCCTCATTGTGTTCCTCGATAACAAAATCCGATCAAGCGCGGAATGCGTGCTCAAGACCGGCCTGCCCGTACTGGCAGAAGTACCAAGCCTGCCTGCCACGGCATTCAACCTCTCCCAAACGCGGGACCCCCGCCTCCACGAGGTCTTTCGCCTGACCATGGTGGCCCTCCGCAAGAAATTCCCCACGCGCGGCACGCGATTACTGGTACTCAGTTCAGCGCCCGGAGAAGGAGCCTCATTTGTGGCGGCCTCTATCGCCATGACTATGGGACGCGCGGATGAACGCGTGCTCCTGATCAATTGCGGTCTGCGAAATCAACGCCCCGCCCCTATGGACAGCACCGTGCAACCCGGTGACAAACCCTTGTCGGGCTTGGCCCAATACCTGTCCTTTGAATGTGAAGACCACCTCCGGATCGCTTGGCCAACCTCCCTGGCTGGCGTAACCTATGTGCCGAGCATGGGATCTTGCATAGACACCGACGTCTTGGCTTCAAACAGAATGCGTGAACTGCTCGAAGCGGCCTCCGAACGTTTTTCATTTGTCGTTTTAGACTCCCCCCCGGCCCATGGCAACAATGACAGTATCATCTTGGCCGAACGATGTGACGGGATACTGCTGGTGGTACGGGCAGGCCAAACCACGGCCGCCGCCCTGAAACGGACCATGGAACGGCTGGAAATATCCGAAACACCCATCTTGGGCATTGTGCTCAACGGCGTAGAGCCACCCTTTGCCCAGCATCCGCCCGAAAAAAACAAACACCCCGCCACGGCGACAGCCTAAAGCCAACGCAAGAATCCGTTAAAAATCCCTCACGGCCTCTTCTTGCGTGCTGTATAAACTGATTATGTGATGCAATCGCACCAAGTCAAACAACACCGAGACCGGCTTGGTGGTTCTGCACAATTTCAAATCGCCCCCCCGCTCCTTCAACACACGCAAGCACGACAAAATAGCGCCCAACCCCGAGCTATCCACAAAGTGCAACTCAGACATATCCAAAACCGCCTTAAGCGTATTCTCCAAGAGCGGAGTCATGGCCTTGCGAAAATCCGAAGAATTACCCGCATCAAGATGCTCTGCACGAACGCCAATCACCACGACATCGCCAGACTGTACCACACTTAGATCCATTATTCCATTCCCTATAAAACTGAGACAGAAGTGCCCGGCAACCACAGAAAACCCGTACCACCCGCCATTATGCAAGCAAAGTTGTTGGGAATCAAACTTCCCCGCCCCCATTCAGCGGTGAAATGGGAACCCTTTTGCTTGGCCCCTTTGGGGTGCGGGGGGAGGCAGGCAGGGGATTCACCACAGAGACACAGAGGGCACGGAGGGGGGATGAGGCAGCGTGTCGCTATTGATGTGATGGGAGGTGTCGGTTAAGGCTAATTGAAAATCTATTTGGAGTGCGCCGACCTTAGTCGGCGCTTTGGCTGTGGGGATCTTGGGCGTTGCCTATGGCTGATTTTTTGGGCCCCTTTGGGGTGCGGGGGGAGGCAGGCAGGCCTCTTGCCTGCATCCCTTGCCCCGGAAGGGATTACCCCCCTGAAGAACGCTGCGTATGCAGGCAAAGCGGCGATTTTGATTGCCGCAGCCCATTTAGGGGGGTCCTCTGTCAACCTTCCATTTTTTCTGCCGCTGTCATGGCCTCTTCTTTCGTGAAATCGCCGAAGTCGAGTTTCACGGTGCAGCTGGTCCTGACCCAGTCAAGAATCGTGGATAGGGACATTTTTCCTCCTTTCTGGGATGGGTTTTGGGTAGCGATAACCAGTTATTATCGATACCAATGCGGCTTGAAGGGCGTGGCGGGGGGTACTCAATGGTTGATATATATAGTGGAAATGGGGTCTATCCATAGGGAAACGGTGGGGGGGATTCAAGAGACCTGAAGCGAAGAACAAGCTGGAAACTTGAGGCGAATTCAGTCTTGACTTATCGCTGGGAATACTGTAGCCTGATCAT
>CAIZGN010000454.1 GCA_903932505.1 Candidatus Hydrogenedentota bacterium | reverse complement strand
GCTACGAATGTTCAGCCCCTTCGGGGCTCTGCGGCCGTCACGCGTTTATCCAGCCAAAAAAAAACAATCCGGAGAGCCCCGAAGGGGCCAAACAACAATAGCCGTGGGTGAAACCCACGGTTCGGGGTCACCCAAGTCATCAACAACCCCGATAGGGGTTGAACTACGCCGGGCTCAAACGCAAGATACTACGCTTTGTTCAACCCTTTCAGAGTTGTTTCCAGTGTCGGCATCTCCTCCGGGGGCTTTGCCCCCGGCTACGAATGTTCAGCCCCTTCGGGGCTCTGCGGCCGTCCCGCGTTTATCCAGCCAAAAAAAACAATCCGGAGGGCCCCGAAGGGGCCAAACAACAATAGCCGTGGGTGAAACCCACGGTTCAGGGTCACCCAAGTCATCAACAACCCCAATAGGGGTTGAACTACGCCGGGCTCAAACGCAAGACGCTACGCTTTGTTCAACACTTTCAGGGTTGTTTCCAGTGCCGGCATCACCTCCGGGGGTTTTGCCCCCGGCTACGAATGTTCAGCCCCTTCGGGGCCACGCACACGGCCCTACGGCCGGTTTGACTCGGGATCCACGGGCTGTCCGTTTTTGTGCACCTCATAATGTAAATGCGGGGCGGTGGCGTTCCCGGACGCCCCGCTATAACCGATTACCTGACCCGTGCTCACTGCTTTTCCCTCGCGCACAACAATCTTGCGCAAATGGGCATACAGGGTCTCGGATGCGCCCGGATGACGAAGAATAATGCATCGGCCGTATTCGCCCACACGTCCTGCAAAACGAACCTGGCCATCTGCCGCCGCCAGCACCGCCGTTCCCTTACGCACCCCAAGGTCAACACCCTTGTGGCGTCGTTTATTTCCCCGTGCTTCTCCGAAAGAGGACAAGTGCTTGATCTCGGGCGCATCGAGGGGCCAGCCATGAGCGCCCGCGAGGGGTCGGATGGCCGGTTTTGGGCTGGCGGTGACACATCCCGGGAGCGCAACGAGCAGCGCAAACAACGATACTGCCAGAATACGAAAGGTGACACAAGAAACAGCCATGGACGGGTGGAACGATTCCCTTGCAGTTGATATACTTGCGCACATGGTAACTGGCACTCCGTATGGACGGTGGCTTTACGCCCCGCCGAGAGGATAATCGTGGGCGAACCGCACAAGACAATGCAACTTTCCGGCTGGGGCCGCATGCGCCCCGAGCCTTGCCGCACCTATCGACCGGAACGCCTGCGCGATTGCGCACCGGTCTTTTCCGATCCAACCCCTGACACGCTTATCGCCCGAGGATATGGCCGCAGCTATGGCGATGCGGCGGTGAATGCGGCGGGTGTCGTGGACATGACCCGCCTCAACCGCATGCGATCCTTCGACCCGGTCTCCGGTATCCTTGAATGCGAGTCAGGCGTCAGCCTCGAGGAAATCATCGACGCTTTCCTGCCCAATGGCTTCTTCCTGCCCGTCACCCCGGGCACAAAGTTCGTCACGGTGGGTGGGGCCATCGCCAACGATGTGCATGGCAAGAACCACCATTGCGATGGCACGTTCAGTCGATTTGTGCGCGAGCTGGAATTGCTCACCGCCTCGAGCGAGGTGCTGCTTTGCTCCCCCGAATCCAACGCTGATATTTTTTGGGCGACTGTCGGCGGCATCGGGCTCACCGGCTGTATTTTGTCGGCCAAGATTCAACTCATGCGGGTTCCGAGCGCGTATATCTCGGTGGACTACCATCGGTGCGCCAATCTCGACGCGGCACTGGCGGCGATGGAGGAGCGCGACGGCGCGTATCCCTATTCCGTGGCCTGGGTGGATTGTCTGGCCGAGGGCAATACGCTCGGACGCTCGGTATTGATGCACGGCCGACATGCCGAACCCAAGGATCTGGATCGCAGGCAGGCCGACCGCCCCTATGCCGTTCAAACCGCCCACAAGCTCCCCGTGCCCTTCAATTTTCCGGGCTTCTTCTTAAACTCGTGGAGCGTTCAGGCCTTCAATAACTGGTTCTACAACAAGCATCCAGACCTGGAGCATGTGATCGTTGACTATGACCGGTTCTTTTATCCGCTGGACAGCATCCTGCAGTGGAACCGTATGTATGGCAAGCGGGGATTTGTACAGTATCAAGCCACGATGCCGCTCGAGCATGCGGCGGGTCTCACCAAGCTGCTGGAGGCGTTGAGCGCATCAAAACGCGCGTCCTTCCTCGCCGTACTAAAACGCTTCGGCGAACAGGGGCCGGGTCTGCTTTCTTATCCCTTCAAGGGATACACGCTTGCTCTGGATATCCCCAACCATGGCGACATCACGCAGTTCTTGCGCGACCTCGACCGCATGGTGCTCGATCACGGTGGGCGTCTGTATCTGGCCAAGGACGCTTGCATGTCTCGGCAGAGCTTCGAGGCCGCCTACCCGCGTTTGTCTGAATTTCGCGCCATCAAGGAACGTCTCGATCCCAAGGGCCGATTCTCCTCGTCCATGGCGCGCCGACTGGGCCTCACCGTCCAAAAGGAGGCGGAGCATGGCTGACCACAACAACCTTTCGCGTAAGGCCGCTGTGATCCTCGGCGGAGCCTCCGCCGTGGCGCGTTATCTAGCCCTGGAATTCGCGAAGGACGGCTACGACCTCGTTCTGGCCGATTTTGACCGGGATGAGAATGAGCGCATTGCGGCCGACATCCGCACACGCACCGGGCGTCGATGCGTGCCCATGTTTTTCGATGCGCTGGCCTTTGACACCCATGAGGGCTTCGTGCGGGAATGTGAGTCCGTCTTGGGGCAGGCCCCTGAGGGCGTGGTTCTGTGTTTCGGGTTCATGCCCGAGCAACTCGCCGCGCAGGCGGACTTCAGCCTCGCCCGACGCTCCATCGACACCAATTTCACCGGCGCGGTATCCATCCTCGAACGCTATGCCGCAATCTTCGAAGCCCGACGGCACGGCTTCATCGCGGCCATCAGTTCCGTCGCAGGCGATCGCGGACGCAAGGCGAATTATCTCTACGGCGCGGCCAAAGGCGGTCTGACCCGCTACCTCGAAGGCCTGCGCAACCGTCTGCATGCCGCCAAAGTCGCCGTTATTACCATCAAGCCGGGCTTCATGGACACCAAGATGACCTATGGCATGCCCTTGCCCGCACCACTCGTCGCCACACCACCTCAAGCCGCGCGGGTCATGTATGCCGCCATCCGGAAAAGAAAAAACAACGTGCATGTGTTGTGGTTCTGGCGTTTCATCATGATCATCATCCGCCACATCCCCGAATGGCAATTCAAGAAGATGAGCGTCTAAGCCATGACCGCCTTCGCCCGCCATCTCCAGCCCTTGCGCATCTACCAGTGGAGCAAAAACCTGCTGGTGCTAGCCCCGTTGATTTTTGCGCGTCAGGTTCATCACCCTGATCAGGTAGAACGAAGTCTTCTGGCGTTTGCCGCCTTCTGTATGGCCGCCAGCGCCACTTATGTCTTCAACGACCTCATGGACATCGAAAATGATCGCGCACATCCCGAGAAGCGCAACCGGGCCATCGCCAGCGGGGCCATGCAGCCCGGTATGGCCTGGGCACTCGTCGCTGCGCTGCTCGTGCTCGCCGTCAGCCTCGGGGTAATGTTGAACATCGAATTCCTCGGCATGCTGCTGGGCTATATCGTGCTCACCATCTCCTACTCCCTGCTGCTCAAACATCTCATAATCGTGGACGTGCTCGCGCTCGCACTCGGCTTTGTGTTGAGGGCCATGGGCGGTGCGGCCGCGCTCGGCATTGAGTTCTCCAACTGGCTCGTGGTATGCACCCTGTTTCTCGCCATGTTTCTCGCCCTCAGCAAACGTCGACATGAAATGGTGTTGCTGAACGAGGAGGCCCGCGCCCACCGCCGGGTCTTGTTGCACTACACCGTCCCCTATCTCGATCAACTCATTCTCGTCGTCGGAGGCGGTGCGCTCATCACCTACACCATCTACACGTGTTCCCCCGAGGTCGTGCGCCGCCTGGGCACGGACAAGCTGTACCTCACGCTCCCCTTCGTCATTTACGGACTCTTCCGCTATCTCTTTCTCGTTCAGCATGGCAACGGTGGCGGAGACCCCAGTGCCATGCTCGTGCGGGATAAGGGTATCGCTGCGGCGGTGGTGTTGTGGGCGGCCGCATGCGGACTCATCATCTATCTGCACTGACCTCAAGCCGCGCGCGATGCATGTTGAAGGCCGTGTATTGACACACAACAGTGAACCAGAGGATTCCACAGTCAGCCCATGCCATTGCTCGAAGTAGAAGATCTGCGGGCCTATTTCCACACGCGTCACGGCGTTGTGCGCGCGGTGGATGGCGTCTCGTTTCATCTCGAAGCGGGCGAAACCCTCGGGATCGCCGGGGAATCCGGCTGCGGAAAATCGGTGAGCCAATACGCGATGCTGGGTCTCATGCCAACACCGCCCGGGCGTATTGAAAGCGGTACCGCGCATTTCGAGGGCATCGATTTGTTGCAGTGCGATGCGCGAACCATGCGCAAGATCCGGGGCAAGCGCATCTCGATGGTTTTTCAGGATCCCATGACCGCCCTCAACCCCTACATGCGGGTGGGCACACAAATTATGGAGCCGCTCCTGCTCCATGAGCGATGCACCCGCGCCGAAGCGCAAAGCCGGGCCACTACGCTGCTCGAAACGTTGGGCATCCAGGACGCCGAGGCACGCATGGCGATGTATCCCCACGAATTCAGCGGTGGCATGCGACAGCGGGTCCTCATTGCCATGGCGCTCATCACAAAGCCTCAAATGCTGATTGCCGATGAACCCACCACCGCGCTGGATGTCACCGTGCAGGCCCAAATCCTGGCCCATCTGCGCAATTTGCAGCAGGCCATGAATCTTTCCGTCATCCTCATCACCCACGACCTCGGCGTATTATCCGGCATGTGCCGACGCATCCTTGTCATGTATGCGGGGCGTATCGTCGAATCGGGCGATACCCAAACCGTGCTTCAAGCCCCGCGACATCCCTACACCCGCGCACTGCTCGCCGCCCTGCCCGCCGCACACCGGCCCGGAGAACCGCTCGCGTCCATTCTAGGGCAACCCCCCGATTGTATCGCCCCCTTCGCGGGTTGCGCTTTTGCGCCGCGTTGCAGTGCCGCGCGCCCCACCTGTCACACAACGGCATGCAGGCTCGAAACCATCGCGCCGGGACACGCAACCGCTTGCTTGCGCGCTCAAGCCGGGGAGTGGCCCGGGAGCGAGGAAGGGGTGCGTCATGCCGCCTCTGCTTGAAGTCGACAATCTGCACGTCCAATTCCCCGTGCGCCAAGGCATGGTGCATGCCGTGTCTGGGGTATCGCTCACCGTACACAACGGAGAGACGCTGGGCCTCGTCGGTGAGTCCGGTTGCGGAAAATCCACCTTGGCCCGCAGCATTGTGCAACTTGTCCCCCCCACCGCCGGTGAAATTCATTTTGATGGACAGACCTTGCAAGGTCTCGCGCCCGCCACACTGCGAAAACTCCGCCCGCGCCTCCAAATGATTTTTCAAGATCCCTACGCCTCCCTCAATCCGCGCAAGACCGTCTTCGACGCCTTGGCGGAACCGTTGCGAGTCCATGCCATCGTGCCGCGCCCCGAAATTCCCGCCGAGGTGGGAAAGCTCATGGATCAAGTGGGATTGGCCCGCCATTTCAGCCGCAAGTTCCCCCATGAGTTTTCCGGTGGTCAACGTCAGCGCATCGCCATCGCACGGGCTTTGGCACTCCGTCCACAAATGCTCATCGCCGATGAACCCGTCTCCGCCCTCGACATTTCCGTGCAGGCGCAGATACTCAATCTGCTCGCCCAACTTGCGCGGGAAAAGGGTCTCGCCATGCTGCTTATCTCCCACGACCTCTCGGTCGTCAAGCACATGTCCAACAGGATTGCCGTGATGTACCTCGGCCGAATCGTGGAATTGGGTCCGGCCACTTCGGTCATGCAGACCCCAAGACACCCCTACACCCAGGCGCTATTGCGCGCCGTGCCCCGACTCACGCCAACCACCACCGCTGAAGAGACTTTTCTGGGCGGAGATCCCCCATCCCCCCTGCATCCGCCCGCCGGATGCCCTTTTCACCCCCGATGTCCCATCGCAATGGAAGACTGCCGGGCGGAGTCCCCGGCCCTGCTGAGCATCGGAAATGAACATGAGGTCGCGTGTCCCCGTTGGGAAAAAAGTCCCGCCGACGGCTTTCGCCACTAATCGACCCATACCGCCGAAAACACCCAATTCCGCACAATCCACCCCTTCGTTCTATTCCCAAAATTTTCCACCGAAAAACTTTTTTCAAAAAATCAGGTAGAAAAGTCTTGACAAAGCCGCTCCAAGGTGGTAAATTGTGGAGTGCGAGTGGTAAATTGTGGAATAGGTGTCTCATGTATTACGGCGAATGTCAGGCAAGTATCGACGAAAAAGGACGCATAGCCGTCCCAGTGCACTTCCGTGCCGTCATGGAAGTGCATGATCACGACGTCTGGTACATGACTCGGGGATTCGACAAGTCGGTCTTCCTTTTCCACAAGGATCAATGGGAGAAGCTGCAGGCGCAAAGCCCGAACACTTCTCCGCTCGACCCGCGCATGCTCGACTTTCGGCGCCTGTTCTTGGGTAGCGTTTCGAAGGTCAAGCGGGACGCCCAAGGACGCCTGAGCGTGGCACCGCATTTGCGGGCGTACGCGGGCATCGACCGGGAGGCGGTACTGCTCGGAGTTGAAGACCACTTGGAATTATGGAGTGTCACGGGCTGGCTGGCGTTTCAGGATCGCCAGGCGGAGAACTATAAGGCGATGGCGGCCGAACTGTTTGGGAATAGAGCGGATGCCGCCAGCAACCAGGGAGTGTCATAGTGTGATGAACATCGAGCGGTTGGAGAATGGCGCAATCACCGTATTGCGGCTGGATGGCGACATTGACGAAGACGGACAGAACGTGCTCCGGATGCGTCTGATGGAATGCCTCAAGGATCAGCGGTTTCACGTCGTCGTAAACATGTCCGATGTGAAGTTTGTCAGCTACATGGGCGTAGGCGTCCTCGTGGAGCGCCTTCGCCAGTTGCGCTCCCAAGGCGGCGACCTCAAGCTGAGTGGCGTAAACTTGTACACGCAGCGACTGTTTCGCATGGTCGGCGTGACCAAGGTGTTCGAGATTTTTGAATCGGAAAGCCAAGCAGTCCAGGCGTGCCGGGAAGCGGCGTAGAACCCTTCCTTTTGCCTTTGGGCAGGCCTGTGGCGGGAAAGGCGGATGCGCATGACGGAGACCGGAGGACACATTCCGGTATTGGCGGACGAGGCGCTGCATTGGTTGCGCATCCACCCGGCTGGTATTTATGTGGACGGAACAGCGGGCGCGGGTGGACATTCGGCGAGAATCGCGCACCAGTTGACGACGGGTCGCCTCATTGCGCTCGACCGCGACGCAGAAGCGGTCGCGCGAGTCGCAAAAAGGCTTTCCGCGTTTTCTTGCGCCTCAGTACACCACGCCAATTACGGCTCAATGGCGGCGGTGCTGGCGGAGTTGGGTGTGGAAGCGGTAGACGGGGTGTTGATTGACGCCGGGCTGTCAAGCCTGCAATTGGACGACCCCAACCGGGGCTTTACCTTTCAAGCGGACGGGCCCTTGGACATGCGAATGGATCGCGACAGTGGTCCTGCGGCGTGGGAGTGGTTGAAGACGGTGACCGAGGCTGAACTGGCTGGCGTCCTGCGGACATTCGGGGATGTGGGCCCGGCCCGGCGCATCGCACGCGCGCTATGCGAGCGGCGTGCAGTGCACAAACTGGAACGAACCGGAGATGTGGCGGAGGCAGTCGCCGAGGCCTTGGATTTTGTGAATGGAGTGCCGGAGGAAACCCGGACGGTGTTTCAGGCCTTGCGCATGGCGGTGAACGAAGAACTACGCTGGCTTGAGGAGGGACTGCGCGAAAGTGTGAGGCTGCTCAAACCGGGCGGACGAATCGCAGCCATCGCCTTTCACTCCGGGGAAGACCGCGTAGTAAAAAATGTGTTCCGGGAAGAGTCCCGGGTGCAACGATTGACATATCCGGATGGACGGGTGCGAGACGTGATTCCCGCACGCTTGCGGGTGCTCACCAGCAAACCCGTGCTGCCCGGGCAGGAAGAGATACGCAGCAATCCTCGCTCGAAAAGCGCGAAGTTGCG
>CAIZGN010000453.1 GCA_903932505.1 Candidatus Hydrogenedentota bacterium | reverse complement strand
GCCAAAGCGCCGACTAAGGTCGGCGCACTCCAAATAGGTTTTCAATTAGCCTTAACCGATGCCCACATCACATCGCTGCATCATCCCACCCTCCGTGCCCTCTGTGTCTCTGTGGTGAATCCCCCGACTCGCCAACCTGCACAAATTCGGCAAGTAGCCCTTTTCCCCGAGCCACCCCAAAAAAATGGGTGCCGTAATCTTGGAAAAATGATCCTATGTATTTATAGTACTCATGAAATAGGATAGAGAATTTAACAAGATCCTAAACCCCAAGTTTGTTTTCACCCCGCCATCCCAAGTACAACGTAGGAGCTAAAAAAGGAAACACGACCATGACCCGCTTCATCCTGCGTCGACTCGCTGAATTTATACCCGTCACTTTCCTCATCATCACCTTCACCTTCTTCCTCGTCCGCCTCGTGCCCGGCGGGCCTTTCGACTCGGAAAAACAGGTCGCGCCGGAAGCGAAAAAGCGCATCGAAGCCTTTTACCGCCTCGACCGACCCCTACTCACCCAATATACCGACTACCTCAAAGGCGTGATGTGCCTCGACCTCGGACCTTCCTTCAAGCAACCCATCCGCACGGTTCGCCAATGGATCGCCATACGGTTGCCCGTTTCGATCGAGCTGGGCGTCTATGCCTTGGGCTTTGCGCTTCTGCTGGGCCTCGGCGCGGGCTTGCTTGCCGCCTACCGCCCCAACAGCTGGCTCGATCATGCCCCCATGGGACTGGCGATGACTGGCATCTGCGTGCCTAATTTCGTCCTTGGCCCCCTGCTGGTCCTCGTCTTTGCGCTCTGGCTCGATTGGGTGCCTGTCTCCGGCTGGCGCATCCCCAGCGCGAAGATTCTCCCGTCCATCACCCTCGGTGCCGCCTACGCCGCCTATATCGCCCGCCTTACCCGGGGCGGCATGATGGAGATCCTCTCCCAGGACTTCATACGCACCGCGCGGGCCAAAGGTCTCGGCGAAGCCGCTGTGGTGCTCAAGCATGGACTCCGTGGCGGCATCCAACCCGTCACCGCCTTCCTCGGCCCGGCGGCTGCGGGACTCCTCACCGGCTCCTTCGCCGTCGAAACCATTTTTCAGGTGCCCGGGCTCGGTCGCGAATTTGTTCAGGCCGCTTTTAACCGCGACTACACCATGATCTCCGGCACGGTGCTGGTCTACGCCCTGCTCGTCATGCTCCTCAATCTTGTGGCCGATGTGGCCATCGCGTGGCTTGACCCTAGAATCAGGAACCAATAACCCCATGACCCTGACAGACTCAACGATTGAAACCAACGACAGCGGCACCCGCAGCTCTTTTTGGGGCGACGCTTGGTATCGCCTGCGCAAGAATCGCCTCGCCCTCGCGGGGGCCTGCGTACTCGTGCTGGTGACGCTCACCGCCGTGGCGGGCCCTTGGTATTCCCCGTACACCTACGAACAGCAGGACATCGACCTCGGCGCGGCGGCCCCCTCGTGGGCACACTGGTGCGGCACCGACGAGCTGGGTCGCGATGTCCTTGTGCGCACCCTACACGGCGGGCGCATATCGCTGCTGGCCGGACTCGCCGCCACCGGGGTTTCCCTCCTCATCGGCGTCCTCTATGGAGCCACGGCCGGATTTCTCGGCGGGCGGGTCGATACCCTGATGATGC
>CAIZGN010000452.1 GCA_903932505.1 Candidatus Hydrogenedentota bacterium | reverse complement strand
CATGAGGATGACTGAAATCGACCCAGGTTCGACGTTCCTTCGCGGGTGCGCTCAGTGCTTTTTTTGGAGGAAGTCGACCTCCATCTTCAGCCGCCCGATTTCCTGGTACAAAGGAGCGGTCAACCCTTCCGCGTCCGCCGCACCTCCTGAACGGCCCCGCTCGAACACCTGAGGGGCATTCTCCGCCAAATGCTTCTTCCACTGCGCGATTTGGGTGGCGTGAACCTTATAGCGAGACGCCAATTCGCTCAACGAGTGCAATCCCTTGAGCGCCTCCAGCGCCACTTTCGCCTTGAACTCTTTCGAATGATTCTTCCGTGTTTGACCCATTTTGTGGACTCCTTGTCGGACTATTGTCCGGGTGGCGAAAGGCCAGCGCAAGCCAGCCAATCTTTACTTAGCCACTGTCCAAAAAATGGGGGTAACTTCAGGGCGACTCTGCGGACACCGCCGCACAGGCCCTCCAAGTTGGCGAAAACACCCCGACTTCCTGCCCACCTATCTGCCCACCCCTGGACTGCAAAACGGTGCATTTTCCAGCATCTCCCGGCAACAAGGAAGTCAAGGGCTCTACTACAGGGGGCGAACAGATAGACGCAGAAAAAATGCCGAAATGCTCTGTTTTTCAAAGAAGAACCCTGCTGCTGGGCTAGAGCAGCAGGGCAAAATAGAATGGCGTCCCCAAGGGGATTCGAACCCCTGTCGCCGACGTGAAAGGGCGGGGACGCCCCCACACGAAGTCCTGCAGCCACAAGAACTTACGGAATCCGTTTCTGCAGTGGCCCCTCCTATGGCCCCCTTTTTTCTGGAAACGCCCCCTAGAACAACTCCAGGTGGCCTTTCCTCCGAGGTTCCCGGCGTAGCCCACGAGACGCCTCACAACCCAGTACTAGAAACCCTCGCCATCATGCTCCGGATATTGACTCCGGCTGACCGGGCGGCGCTGTGTGAACTCTTGGAACAACCGAATGAATGAACAAATCATGAATCGACGTGAGAAATTGATGGACCGATGGATTGGCGTCATGGAACGCGCCCGAACGAGCAAAGAATGCCCAACCCCAGATTCCACCTTGGAGTGCCTGGACTGTGAAGGGCCGACATGCCCCATGTGTTCCGGGGCCGGTTTGGTAACCGAAGGCCAAGTACACAAGATGTTAGAACGGGGTGGAACGCGGGGAATCCCCGAGACCGTGGCTACATTCAAGACCTTGAATTGAACGTGACACAAAAGGAGGTGACAGAAATGAAGCAGAAAACATCCCAAAAGGCCATTACTGCGGCCAAGCGGCGCGACGCCGCGCTTGCTCTACGGTGCGAGGGGCGTAGCTACCAGGTCATCGGTGATCGCTTGAAGGTCACCCGACAACATGCCCACCGGCTGGTTTCTGAAGCGCTTGACCAGATCGCCGAAGAGACAACCACCAACGCCGAGCGGCTGCGGCATCTTGAACTTGATCGCCTTGATGGGCTGCATCGAACGATCTGGCCCTTGGCCACGAGCGGGCAAGACCTGAAGGCGGTTGACGTTGTCTTGCGCATCATGGATCGCCGGGCCAAACTGTTGGGATTGGAT
>CAIZGN010000451.1 GCA_903932505.1 Candidatus Hydrogenedentota bacterium | reverse complement strand
TCGCGGATGAGTTCGGCATCAAGGGTGGGGCCCATGCATACGGCGGTCTTGACGTGATGCGAATCCGGGGTCAGGAATTCATTTTCGGGCGAGGAAGCCGGGGCCGTCACGAGCCACTGGTGCTTAGGATCCTTGATCATGAAGTCGAGACAAAATTCCGCCGCGCCCTTCATTAGCGGGTACAGCTGCTCGAGATAGGCCCGGTCGGGGTTGAAGGCGTAGTGTTCCCATAGCTGATTGCACAACCAGACGCCCATGGTGGGCGTCATCCCCCACTCCGGCCCGTCGGTGGGGGCGGTGTTCATCCAGACATCAGCGCCGTGATGGGCGCACCATCCATCGCATCCGTAGAGTTCGCGAGCCGTGCGCTTTCCGCTTTCGGCCAGTTGTTGGACCAGCAACAGAAGTGCGTCGTTGGTGCCGGGCAGGGCTGTGTTTTCGGCATTCCAGTAGCATTCCTGCAGATTGATATTGAAGGTCCAACGGCCATTCCATCGGGCCTTCAAATCGTCCAGCCATACGTTGTGGTTATTGAAGGGGAGGGTGCCGGGTCGCGAATCGGCGAGGAGCAGGTAGCGGGCATACTGAAAATACTGGGCAGCGAAAAGAGGATCCTCCGCACCGGTGTCGCGCATACCGGTCAGACGCGCAGTCGTGTCGATTCCCGCCATGTCCTCTGCGGTTTGTTCGGCATTGTCGAGAAACAAACGGCACCCGCGAAACTGCGGCTGGTAGTCCCGGATATGCCTGGCAAGCAACGTGTCATACGGTTGGTCAGCACCGGCGAGATAGGCCTTGCACCGCGCCGCCGGATCCCCGCTGATGTCATTCCATTGGACAAAATTGGTGGCACCCGCAAGAATCAAGGTGGCGGCATTTGCGCCCCGGACGGAGACGCAGGCTCCGGTGCCGGGATGCTCGCTTTCGGTCTCGCCCGATGTCACTTCGCCACCTTCGGCATTCACCCGCAACCGCGATTCCCATCGCATCCTGCTTTCCATGTTCACCTGCACGGCACCACCGGTCATTTCAAGTTCGCTGGTGGCAACGGCCTTGCTGACGGCGGTGGGCTGGATGCTGTCGAGGCGCGCGGTGAAGGACAGTTGCCCCGGTTGGTCACAGGTCAGCCGCACAACGACCACTTGGTCGGGAAAACTGGCAAAGACTTCGCGGGTATAGCCCACCCCGCCAACGCGGTATTGCACCCGGGCCACGGCACGGTCCATTTCCAGTTCCCGACGGTATTCCTGACAGGATTCGTGCCCGTTGAAATCGATGAGGAGGCGGCCCATGGGCTGATAGGCCTGCACCCGCAGCGGGTCGCTGAAAAGTCCTCGGGCCTTGTGCAGGGCCTGGCGGTAGTTGCCCTTCATGAGCAAGGCGCGCACATCCCGCATTCGCTTCGGCCCGCCAGGACGCACGGGGTCGTAGGGTTGCCCGCTCCACAAGGTCTCATCATTGAAAGGGATAACCTCGTGCGCGGTTCCGCCGTAGACCATCGCGGCAAAACGCCCGGTACCGAGCGGCAATCCCTCCCAGAATCGGGTGGTGGGTTCCGGATACCACCAAGACATGCGGCCCGGTTTCGCGGAAACAGCACCCGCCTGGTTCAGAATCTGTTCGCCGGTCAGTGTGGGGCAGAAATAGCGTTCGATGTGATTGATGATTAGGCGCGTCGCCTCCTCGTGGCTCACGTGGGGCGGTTTTGCTGGATCATACATTGCGTCTGTGAGGTCGCGAACCAGCGCCACCTCCACCCCGCGTTTTGCCATAGGGCCGATGGCAAAGGAACGGTTCAATACGCACATGTTGGCATGAACGCCCATGAGCAG
>CAIZGN010000450.1 GCA_903932505.1 Candidatus Hydrogenedentota bacterium | reverse complement strand
CAAACGCCAGACTACGCAATCCAAGCGGGATTCGAGCAACACCAACAGGTTAGTACCCGTGTTGCCGCCCATACGCTGTGCGCGGTCAAAAACGCGCCGCATCTGGCGTTCCATTATCCCGCCATAATACATCCGCAGTTTTTGTTTTTCCTGCAATTGCTCCCCGTAAACGGAGAGTTTACGCCGCTGCGTCTGGCCGTGCTGGCCGGGAGCAAAGGGGCGTTTTGCTGCGGGGCTCTTGGCACTGCCCCAGATACAAGAGCCAATTCGACGGCTCAACTTATGTTTGGGTCCTAAATACCTCGCCATAACGTCCTATCCAAACCCTTCTTCTGTGTTTTTCCCGTAACCCGCAGCACAAGAAAACGGCTGCTTCACTCAGGAACCTAGCGGAGCCGGGCGGACACACGCCCACCGACTCTGACAGAGGAGCCATATAATAGTACGGACGCATACACGATGTCAAATTCATAACGCCGTATTTGAATAAAAACCGAGAGACCGTTTGTGTCACTCTGGCAAAAACGAGCCTGCTTAGGGTAAGCTTATGTCATGAATGTTTTCCAAATACGAACGGCCCTCTTGAGTGCCCTCATTCTGTGCGTGGCGGTTGTAGCCCCCGCACAAGAGAGTCCTGCGTTTCAACCCGGCTCCGTTACCGTCGTCGAAGCCACGCCGGTAACCCCGGAAATTCTGGAGCGCCTCCAAGCCGAGGGTTTCACGATTGACGCCCGCGAAGGGGAACGGGTGCGTCTCTATGTTTCGGATGGGCAGCTGACCGCTTTGAAGTCAATGGGCCTAACGATCCAAGTGCTGGGACATCAACCCGATCCCTATCCGTTCCAGCCCGGCGCCAAAGGGTTGGGCGTCTACCATAGCTACACCACGCTGACCTCCGAGCTGCAGTCGTATGCGCAGACCTTTCCATCCTTGTGTCGGTTGGAGTCGCTTGGAACTTCGGTTCAGGGCCGCACCCTATGGGCAATGCGAATCACCGACAATCCGGATGTTCGCGAAGAGGAACCTGAAGTAAAGTACATTTCCACCATTCACGGTGATGAGCCGATTGGTACGGAACTTTGCCTTTACTTTATAGACAGACTCTTAAACGGTTACGCCACCGATACCCGTGTCCGCCATCTGGTGGATGAAACCGATATCTATGTGGTGCCCCTGATGAACCCGGATGGCCTTGAAATCGGCTGGCGCTACAACGCCTCCTCCAAAGATCTTAATCGTACCTTCCCGAATTACCCGAACCAATTCTCTGGCACGGTCTATACCGCCACACAGGACTGGACTCCCTACCCTACGGAGGTGGGTCTTGTCGGCCAATGGATCGCCGCTCATCATTTCGTTTTGTCCGCTAACTTCCACGGCGGAGCCGCGCTGGTGAATTATCCCTACGACAATAACGGGCTTGGCAGCGTCAATTCACCCACCCCGGACGATGCTCTGATGAAGGCGCTTAGCTTGGCCTACAGCCGTACGAACCCCTTGCTTTGGAACAGCACCACCTATCCGCAGGGGATCACCAACGGTGCGGCTTGGTATGCGATCACCGGCGGCATGCAGGATTGGAACTACCGCTATACAGGTTGCATTGATGTCACCATTGAGCTGAACTCCGTGAAACGCCCCGCTGCATCGACCCTGCCTGGCTTTTGGTCCACCAACGAGGAATCGATGCTGACTTACTTGGAATCGTCGCATTGGGGGCTGCGCGGCGTTGTGCGCGATGCACGAACCGGCGCACCTCTGCGTGCCAAAGTGACCATTGCCGGAAATACCCAACCGGTCTTCACCGATCCGGCAACGGGTGGTTATTACCGCCTGTTGCTGTCTGGAAACTATACGATTTCCGTGGAGGCGGCGGGGCATGAAACCCAAACGCTGCCGACCGTCACGGTGACCCAAGGTGAAGCCATTCGGACCGATGTGGCGCTTCGCCCGCCCTCTATGCCGCACAGTGCGGACACCAACGGCGATTTTATTATTCAGCGCGAGGAACTGATGACCGCGGTCGCCCTGTATCAGGCCGGGGAATACCACTGGAATGGATCCGGTCACGCACCGGGCGCAGGGCCTCACAACGGCCCCCCGCACACGTCTGATTACGCCCCGCAGGATTGGCGTATTGACGCGCACGAGATACTGCGACTCATCCAGCTCTTCAACAGTGGGGGATATCTTGTCAGCGTCTCTGCCACGGAAGATGGCTACGCACCTAAAGCCCCCTGAGTGGGGGAGGGGTTACCCGAACAACTGGGAAAACTCTTGGATGGACGGGAAGAGCTCGAAGTAGTTGTCGAGTATTTCAGGCAGGTGCGCGGGATTGACCTCCGCGATATTCCACAGCTCCGGGGGCGCAGTGGCGATAATCCCTTCAAACGAGGGCATGCCGCTTTCGTAAGCGGTGTAGTCGGCCAAACCGAGGGTGGCCGCAATTGAACGGAAATTCTCGCCAACCTTCATCGGGTCATGGTGGCCAGCAATCGCGTCAATCATGGGAGGATTCAAGCGCCACCGTTCTGCGAGGCGACCTCCCAGTTCCGCGTGATCAGCACCGATGAGCTCGCGCTCGATCTGGCAAAGCGGGGTGGAACTGTTTCTGGCCGCATTAACAACTTCGGCATACTCGCGCGGCATCGTTTCGACAAATATCACCCGGCCGATATCATGAAGCAATCCAAAGAGAAAGGCCTCGTCCCCGGAGGCGATCATTCGTCCGGCAGCCCCGGATCTACTGTAGACCCCCATAGCCACCCCACAACCGACACAGTGGGCCAGAAACGCGCCCGCAGTCTTGCTCATTGAATCGAAAACCGTCGCGGTTAGCGCAAGGTTCTTGATCACCTTCGCGCCCAGCAGGACCACGGCGTGCTCGATGGTGGTGACCGGATTGGACAGGCCGTAGTAGGCCGAATTGATGAGCCGCAGTGTCTTGATGGCAAGCGCAGGATCGGAGGAAATCACCCGGGCGACCTCGCTCAGGGGACAGTCCGGACTGTCGATCAATTGAGTGAGCCGCTCGACTGAATCAGGAAGGCTGGGCAGGGTGATTACATCGTCCAGAAGGGAGTCAATGTCGTGATGTTTGCCCATAGTGCGGATGCCCCGTTAATTTAATCCATCTTAGGAGGAGCGGGCCATCCCCGACCCCCAAACGCACGCTCCTGCATACACAAAATGGACACCCAGTCATGAGGCGCTATTAGCGAACCCATTTGATCCAAAGGCGCGACCACGGGTGCCCCTCCGTCCGGGTTGGGCCTAAGACAAACCGCGCCTTTCGGGTTCCGTGTGTCCGCCAACAGTACCACACTGCACTTTTGTCCGTTGGCGAGCGACACGTTGCCAATTAGCGCGGTGTCTTTCTTGCTCCAGGCAATCACAGCCTAGAAAATGTACTCAGGATTAATGAGCGGTTCGTAATTGACTTTGGCCGGGCTCGAGGGAAAGGTAACGGCCTCAAACACGCCCGTTCCCGTGCGGATAACGGCCTTGGCAGTGCCAAGCACCGGAGCCACGCCCAGCAAGTAGGCCAGCGGTTTTCCCTCTTTTACCTTTTTGTCAAAGGTCACGGGGATTTCGGCCCATCCAAACAAAATATTGGAGAAACCACGTCCCAACTTGGTCATGGATTTCTCAAACTTTGTCTTCACCGGCAGGTCGAGGACGGGATCGTAGTCCTGCGCGCGAACCGGCTTGGCCCCGAACACAAAGGAGACGGCCACAAGCACCGCCACGACTGCAATAAAGGAACGTTTCTTCATGATTGGCATCCACCTCTACTTTGACATGACGGCCGCAACCACGCGCACCGCCGGTTTACAACAAAAGAATAACATAGGGCACACGCTCTGTCAACAATTTTCAAGGGGAGCGGGAGGGCTGTCCCGCCCGCTCCTCTTTTGGGAAATCTGTCAATAGAGCGAAACGCTGGAACTATTTAGGTTGTGGCCCTGCCCATTCGACCGCGTTACGCAAAATAAGTTGGACGTTGGCGTCATAATACACGGGATTCGTTTCGTGCCCGGCTTGGAAGTAGAAGAAGCGTCCTTTCCCCACCTCCCAGCACAAACCGATACGCGAGGGATCTTCGCCACGCTTTTTGAGGTTATGCACCCCTTCAAAGACCACGCTTTGCGGTTCAGGTATGGCATAAGGCTCGCTGTAGCGTTCGCTGTGCTTGATTGTGA
Source organism: Candidatus Hydrogenedentota bacterium (assembly GCA_903932505.1). Classification (GTDB taxonomy): domain Bacteria; phylum Hydrogenedentota; class Hydrogenedentia; order Hydrogenedentales; family CAIZGN01; genus CAIZGN01. The sequence continues at coordinate 9,374 of CAIZGN010000450.1, read as the reverse complement.
AATTCTTCACCCCTTTGGCTATGGGATGGTCGGGGGACTTGACGGTGACGTCCAAGGTCTTCGAATCCGCCTTGTAGGCACCCCAGGAACAGGCCGTGCCCATGAGGGCCTTGTTGGCTTTGGCGAAATGGGAAGAATGGAGGGAGATAAAACCCATGCCGTCTTCTTTGACGCGTTTCACAATCTTGGCGACGAGCGCGTCGCTGACTTCGTCATGACGCTTGTGGCCCCACCAGATGAGGACGTTGCAACGATTCAGGAGAGCATCAGGCAAACCTTGCTCGGGTTGCGAAATGTCCGCCTTCACAACTTCCCAATCCTTCAGGGCCGCGAGACCCTCGGCGACCGCCCCGTTGATATCCTGCGGATAAACGTTCTTGGGAGCGGTACCTTCCGACCACACGACGACACATTTTTTGCCCTGCGCTTGCGCGGTGTTCATTCCGAGGAGGATAGCCAGCAAGAGGCCTGCGGCCCATCCCATTGATGTCCAGTTTTTCATGAGCGATGCCCTTTCTTCGATTTTCGACTTCCCTCCTCAACAGGGGAGGGTTCCAATGCAGTCTGAATGGTTTGGCGGTTCCGTTCCCGGGACCACCAGAGAATTGCCGCGAGTAGCACCAGGCCGCTCGTAGAAATCCCCAATCCAGCATAAATCCGAACAGGCCGGTATTCAAACAGCACACGATGCGTGCCCTCGGGCACGGCCACTGCCTTGAAGGCTTCATCGGCGGTCAGGATGGGGGTTTCCTGCCCGTCCACATAGGCGTGCCACCCCGGATAAGCCGCATCCAAATAAGTCAGCACACGCGGTGCCGCCAGGTTGCTCAACTCCACCTCAACCGAGTTCAAACGACGCTCCACGATGCGAATGCAACCATCTTCATCGTCGCGGTCGGAGAGCACTCGGATTTGCTGGAGGGAAAATGTGCCCTGACGTTCCTTGGTTTCAATCGAAAGAAGCAGTGCACCCGCTGCAATGTCCGGCACGGGTAATTCAACGACAACCGACTGTCCTCGGGTATTGGGAAGACGATACATTTTCCCCAATTCCTTGCGACCGCCTTCTTTGGCTGCAAAAACGGTTTTCAGGGTAGCCCCATAGGTACTGGTGTAGGTGATCTGGAAGACGCTGTGTACGCAACCGGCCGGGCCCACGGGTCTCGCCCCAACTTGGGTGGGCAGTTGGTAGGGGATTTGGATTCTGCGTCCCGGTGGCGGAATTGCGGCATTCAACAGGCCGGGCGGGGCGATTTCCTGCACTTGGGCATTGGTGGAAACGCCCGAATGCGGCAGTTGCGCCGCTTCCACTTTCGGAATCGAGGGATTCGGCTCGGAGTCCAAGAAAACGGTGGTTGCAGAGGGGAAAAGGTCTTCCTTGCCGGGCAATTTTTCACTAGCCCACTGCCGGGACAGCCAGAAGGGGCGCTTCATGAGCAAATTCCCGCGCTGGGTGTCTTCGGTACATTCCCAGTTGCGGACAGCGCGATAATAGGCTTGGCCACGTCCGACCCCGCTAATGACGGAACGGGCCTTGGCCAAGTGGAGCGGATCATAGCCGTTGATGATGTTGCGAAGGGAGAACAGCGAGTTGATCTGCTCGGGATCAGCCACGCGAACATTGTCTTGGGGGATGCTCGCGACAGCCAGTCCCTGTGCCGAGGGGAGTCGCCATGCGCCACCGAGCATCCTCGGAACAAAATGGGCATTCCACGCCAGAATCTCAAGAAACATCAGCAGCGGCAGGCCAATTTGTGCGGCACGCGGAGCACCGACGGTACCACACACCCCCATGTACAGCAGCGCCAGCATAGGGATGTAGAACACCAGTTTCAGCTTGGCGGCTTCCTGACAGTGCTGCAGGACACCAGCGGACAGCCATCGGTCGAAAGGCAGTAGGATCAGCGCACCCAACGCCAGCAACACGACACTCCGCGCGAAGGTGCTCCACTTTTCGCTCATGCGGTCGGACAGGGCATCAACCCCGATACCCGCCATGATGCTGATCGGTAGCAGGGCCACATCGTAGGCCCGGGAATTCGCGGACATGGCGAAGGGGGAGAGGATGGCGAATATTCTTGCCACGGGCCAAGGGGAGCCCATGCTGCAGTCGAAGAACACATAGAACAACAGGAAGAAGAGGAGGGTGACGCGCCACTTGCGATGGCTGAAGGCCATGGCAGCCAGAAGCAGGGCGATAATTCCCGAACCACGCACCGCTTCGGCTTCATATTGGGCGCCGGGATAGATGATCAAATCCTGCAAGGTCTTGAGGACAGGCTGCCCGCTTATGTTGGAATACTGGCCGACTTCATCCCCTTTTTGTCGCGCAGTGTACTGCGCCAATTCGGTCAAAGGGTAAATCAAGGCACCGGCCAGAATCGCGCCCAATCCGAAAATGACCACCAAAGCGACGGCATCCTCACGCAGCAGCATCCAAGGTTTTCCATCCGCTGGCGCGCCCTCCTCCTTGAACTGGAGGTAGCGGTAGAGCAATCCGTAGACGCCGACCGCGAGGGCGATGTGGGGGAGGATATGGGTGAATCCGCCGAGAACGGCTAAGGCGAAAAGGCACGCACTCGCCGCCGCATAACGTAGGCGGATGCGCCAATCCGGGGCATCCAGCGTATATTTCGCGCACAGCAGGAGCAGGGGAAGCCAGGCCAATGTGGTGATGAAGTGAAACTCGGCGGCACGCCGGACCATGAGCGAACTGAATGCAAAGGCAATCCCGGCGGCAATCGCACCGCCCGTCCGCAGGCCATGTGCACGACCCAGCCAGAAGGTGGACACCCCGGCCAGGATGATATGCAGGGCCAGCATAAAGGCATAGGAGGCTTGGGAAGATTGGGGGGTGGGATGAAATTGAAGCAAGGCCCGGAGCAGATGGGGCGGGTACATCGAAAAGGTTTGCGGATTGGAAGCAAAGGGGCGTCCGCAGTAGGTCAGCGGATCCCAGAAGGGAAACTGGCCATTGTGGATGGCGTAATCGAGCAGGAAGGCCTGCGGGGCATAATAGCGGTGAACATCATACAGGCCGGAGAGATTGCCCGGACCTTGGCGAACCACATGAAAGAAAACGAGCATCAGCAGAACGCTGAACAGGACGGAAACCGCCAAAGTTACGGCACCGCGCCGCTGCATGAGGCTTCCCCAGGCAAAGCCTGATTTTTTCGCTTTGGCGCTCATGAAAACCCGATCTCCCTGATCTTGACCAACCACATTTTCGCCTTGATACACGGTCCGGTTACGTTTCCAGTCCTTGTTTCATATTCGCGGAATCATATATGATTGAAACCGCCCATTGAAAATTTCCCCCGTTCTTCAGGAAGGGGCAGCGTGTCACAACAGGATACTTTCAGAATGATTCGTCGTCTCTCCCAAATACGTGTTCCGGCATTCGTCATGCTCCTGCTCACGGCCGGTATTTTCATCGTGAGCGCCTATTATTTTCTGCCGCCGCACTTCCCGAAGAATTTCGGCCTCCTTGATGACCGGTATTACTACGGCCCCAATACTTTTTATCTGGATTCCGCGCTAAAAAACGGCGAATTTCCGCTTTGGAATCCGACCATCTATTGCGGCATGCCCTTTACGGCCGACCCCCAAGTAGGTGCATTTTATCCGCCGCAAATCCTGCGCGGTCTCCTCACGCCCGCGTTTGATCCATATGCCACCGCGATAAGCATGCAGATTTTGATTTTCCTCCACCTGCTATTTACTGGCTTGGGAATGTACGTTCTGGCACGCGAATATGCCCTGAGCGTAGCAGCCCGGACGGTGGCGGCCTTTTGCTACGCCTTGGGTCCATGCAGTCTCATGTATTACTCGGAATGGTATGTCATGCCCTTGGTGATGGCGTGGGCACCCTGGATTATCTGGGCGGCCTTGCGTACCACCCGGGCGGAGGACTGGCCCGGTCGATTGCAATACCTCGGTCTCACCGGCCTCTTTCTCGGGGCAAGCACCCTTGCGGGTTTCCCCCAACTCAGCATGTACATTGGCGTCATGATTGCCTGCTTCTTCCTCTTCCACGGCCTTTTTCACTTTACGTGGGAAGGGGGCGCACGGCTGGTGAATCGCTTCCTATACACGGTCGGGGAGCATGCCTTCTTCATCGCTGCTACGGGCCTTGTCGGAGGTATTGCCGCCGCCGCGCTGTTGCTGCCCGCTTTTGAACTCGGCGCGTACAGTGCACGCACTGCGTCCTTCAACCTCACCGTGGCCGCCTGGGATCAAAACCGAGAGTGGTTCCATCTGCTCAAGAATCTGATTATTTTCCCCGGAAATACCTGGCTCATCCAGGGTTGTCGTGCGGCGGGAATCGGTTCGCTTCTCGTGTTCGTGCTCGCGCTGGGGCATGAGCGTCGTCGCGATGCTGCCGTATTCATCGCCATGTATATCGTGCTGTGCGATTGCACGCTGGGCCCGCCTTTCCCGATCGGCTATCTGTTGAACGCGGTGGACAAATTGAATATCACCGTATCGCCTTGGCGGGCCGGTATTGTCGCGCAATTTGCCTTTTCCATGGCCGCCGCTTTCGGTGTGGATGCGGCCGCAAAGATTCCGGGCGAGACCAAGTGGAAGGTTGTCCGCACGGCGTTATTGCTGGTCTGCGGCGTGGGCATGTTTTATGTGGCCCGACGCTGGATGACCGATGGCCCCCTGTATCATCCCGTTTTCCTCGTATGGGTCTTTCCGGCGATCACCCTTGTCGTCCTGTGTGTCTTGCCTTGGGTTTCCTGGAAACGGTGGGGGGGGATGATCGTCGCGGCACTCATCATGGCGGAAATTGTGACCTGGGGCGCGCAGGTGCTGCCCATATACGCCTCCAGCCGGATCGGTGCGGGCGGCAAGACCGAACAATTCGGTCAGAGCCGGGGCATTTCGCTAGACAATAAACGTAAGGTCGCCATTCGCCCCAATTGGAACATGTGGACGCTGGATCCGGTGGCTTGCGGTTACGTCCCGCTCTATGTCGGAGTGACCCGCCAGACCATGTGTCCACCCTCATGGGAATCCATGTATCGTGTCTATTTGAAGGAATACGGGGTCTATGCCGAAAATCAGCGGGGCAATCTTCTGTTCAAGCGCAATTTCTGGCTGGCGAACCGCTGGGTAAGCGGGCCCTTGCCGAAAAAGGAAATCCTTTTCCCTGCGGCCAGTGCCGTGTTTCTGCCGGAAACACCCGGGGGTACCGCCTTGCCCGTGCCAGAGATTGGGCGTGATGCTGTGGAGGGGCGTGCTGTTTCTGAAAGCATTCAGCAAGTCCCCTTGGTCGAAGGCCCGGAAATCGCCTCACACGCCAAAGCGTTGACCGACAAAGCGCGCTCCATGGAACTCGCCCTTCCACCAGCAGCCCTCGACAATACCCATAGCGTGTTGGTGGTGGAATACACGACCCGCGCCCAAGTCGAATTCTCCGGCATTTGCATCGACGACACCGGCACACCCCATGACCTGATGAAGAGCAAGATGATGCCGGGTGGACAGGCCCTGATATTCCCCCTGCCTGATGCCTCAAAAGCCCAAATCCTTCTGCGCTGGCCGCAGCGCGCCAATGGGGCCTTCCAGCTTACGAAGGCCTATGTCGTCAAGGATCTCGCCGATGAAAACGCCAAGATAATCATTGAAGAGCGCGGTGCCAATACCACACGGCTGACGGTGCACGATCTTCCCGCGCCTCGCCTGCTCCTCTTCGTGGATTCCTATTACCCCGGATGGCGCGCATGGGTGGACGGCAAAGAAACCCCGATTCTTCTGGCTGATGATGCCTTCAAAGCTATCGTAGTCCCCGAAGGAACCCACGAGGTGAAATTTAGGTTCCGCTCCAACGCGGTCTATGCGGGGGTGGGCCTGTCCCTAGCAACGTGGATCCTGTTGCCAGCCCTCTTCGTGGCCTTTGGTGTCCGCCGCCGAATGCGCAACGCACACTATGCACCGTGATATTGTGGCGCGGACATTCTTGTCTGCGCATGAGCTTCTGGCGTCCCGAATGCGAAGAAAAGAATGGGCAACCAATTGGCGGAATAACCCCGTTCCCAGCGAGTTGCGACCCGCATATTGCAGCCACATCCCGTGCGACTACTATGTTTCGCCTTGCTCATTTCCGCAATTCCAGCAGGTTGTGAACTGCCCTTCGTTCAGTTCCTCGCAATGGGGACAGGACCACGCAGGATGCGGATTATCAGGTGAATGCTCCCACCCAGACACTATCTCAATCGCCTTCGCGAAATCACCATCCTCCGATATCCACAGTTCAGGGAAGCACTCGGTGAAGGGTACAGCCCCCTTTATATCACACAGCTCCTCATTTTGGATCATACAAGGAATACCCGCCTCCTCCAACATGGATTTACAGAGCTGGAGGATTCCTTCCTCTGTGACCGTACTCGCACTCAACAAGCATTTCACGGCTTTATCCTCCTCAATAGTCTCCTTACTCAACGGCTGAAATACAGAATGCCACAGATTTCGCAGTTTGTCAAGAGGGGGGGAATTCCTCGACACTGCAACGGAACTGTTTCTAAACGTCATTTTGAGCGCAGCGAGAAATCTTGTGACCGCACCTTGAAGACCATACCTGGATGCTTCAGATTTCTCCTCATTACATTCGTCGAAATGACATGGTGGGCGGTGTTTCATCCAGCACCTTGCCTTCATCATCGGCGAAGGGGGGCGGAGAGCCGGCAGGGATGCCGGCGCTCCCAGGGAGGGTAGAAATGCCGTTTTTTGTGTTTCGAAAGGGCAAGCGGCTATACTTTTGACCTTCGGAACAAGGGAGAATCTTAATGTCTGAGCAACCGGATCTTATATCGATTGTGGTGCCCGTTTATAACGAGGAGGGCAATCTTAAACTGCTTTATGAGCGGGTTTCTGCCGTCTTTGAAAAACTGCCGGCGGACTTTCAATTGATTCTTGTGAACGACGGAAGCCGGGATCGCTCTGCGGAGATTATTCATGAGCTTCACGAGCGTGACCCCAGGGTCTGCGGGATTTTGTTTTCCCGGAACTTCGGACAGGATGCCGCGCTTACGGCCGGTTTGGATGCCGTACAGGGGCACGCCGCCGTCTTGATGGACGCTGATTTGCAGGATCCACCGGAGCTGATCCCCGCAATGATTGAGAAATGGAAAGAGGGCTTTGATGTGGTAGCCGCGCGGCGTGAAAAACGCCGTGGCGAAACCATCCTCAAGAAAAGCACTTCGTTCATGTTCTACCGCGTCATGCGTTTCATGGTGGGCTGGGAATTCCCCAAGGACACGGGGGATTTTCGCTTGATGGACCGCAAGGTGGTGGATGCCTTCGCGCAATGTCCGCAATACAACCGTTTCGTGCGATCGTTGCTGACCTGGACGGGTTTCCGGCTCACCACGATCGGATATGAGCGTGCGGAGCGCAATGCGGGAGACACGGGCTACACCTTCTGGAAAAGCCTGGCGCTTGCCATCACCAGCATCACCAATTTCTCCATCGTTCCGCTGCGCATGGCCACCTACCTTGGATTCCTCATCATGGTGCTGTCCGGCGTGGCCATGGTGGCTTATGTGGTGTTTAAATTGCTCGGTATGGTGGCGATGCCGGGGTTGACCACACTGGCCATCAGTTTGTGGTTTCTGGGCGGCATCCAATGCCTGCTGCTCGGGGTTATCGGCGAATATGTGGGCCGCACCTACTTGGAAAGCCAACACCGGCCCATTTACATCGTGCGCGAGGCCCTGGGTGTGCGCCCGGCCATCGCCCGGGGCGCGGACGTAAAGGCCACCGGAGAGGATCGCGGGTGAACCTTCCTGAATACGAGCGAATCCACGCCTATGAGCGGGAATACTGGTGGCATGTGGCCCGGCGCTGTCTGGTGCGCCGCACCATTGATCGATTCACGCGATTCTCGCCCGATGAAATTCGCTATCTGGATTTGGGTTGCGGCACGGGGATTCTGCTGGATGAATTCGCCCCGACCATCAAGCATGTTTTCGCCTTGGACTATTCGTCCACCGCGCTGCGCCTGACGCGAACCCGGGTCAATCTGCCCATGCTTCAGGCGGATGCGCGTTGCCTGCCGTATCCGGACGACACCTTTGGCCTCATCACCTGTCTCGACATCATCGAGCATATCCGAGAGGATATGGACGCGCTGCGCGAAGCCTATCGCGTGTGCAAGCCGGGCGGATGGTTGATATTGTCGGTCCCCGCGCTGGATTTCCTGTGGAGTGAGCACGACGAGGCCGTTTATCACCTCCGGCGCTATTCCCTGCCCAGTCTCAAGGCCAAAGCGCAACATGTTGGCTTTGATGTGGTGCACGGCACGTATGCCACAGCGGCGATGTTGCTCCCGGTCTTTCTGATTCGTCTGGCGAGCAGTTTCACAAAGAAAACCGTTACTCCGGAAGGCCACGACTTCCCGATTCCTCCCGCCTGGATCAACCGCGCACTCATTGGCATCCACGCCCTTGAAACGGCGATATCACTTCGGGTTCCGCTACCCTTCGGCATGGGGATTGTGTGCCTCCTTCGCAAACCCGATTTACCCGCCTAGAATGCCCCGCCCCGTACAGGTTCTTGGCACTGGGTTCCACGTTGAATCCCGTGCGCCACGCTGGTTATGATGCATTCTCGCTTCGCGAATCATTCGCGAAAGAACAACTGAAAATCAGGAGAATGATCATGCGTTTCTTACTTTGTGCTGCCTTGGTTGCATCCTTTGCGGGCATGTCGTCCGCCTTTGCCGCCGACGACGATTATGTGATGGGAAATTATCAGGGCGGGTTTACGGACGGGGATTTGGCGAAGGTGCCGCTGCGTGTGCAGGTCACGGCAAAGGGCGACCGGCAGTGGCGCATCATTCTGCTGAGCGGTGAGAAGGATCGCACCGAAATCACCGGAACCGAACGACAAGGTACGCGGGGTGACGAGAAGAAGGACCGCGCAGCCGCCCTCAAGGCGCGTGTGGTTGATTTTGAAGCGGAAGCCGACTTGGGCGGTGCCATTGGCGCGACCAAGATCAAGGGTCAGATTACCGGCGAGTCCATGACGGGCACCGTCGATGGCAAGAAGGGCAAGAGCGCGATTAAATTGTCGCGGGTTTTCCTGACTTCGCCGTCCACGGGTGCGAAGGCCCCCGATGGCGCGACCGTCCTTTTGGATGGCACGAATTTGGACGCGTGGTCGGTTCAGCCCCACTGGGTTGTGGACAATGGCACCATGCACACGCAAGGCAGCAACATTGTGTCAAAACCCGAATTTGGTAGCGCACTTTATCACATAGAATTCATGTGCCCCTTCATGCCGAATGAATCCGGACAAGCCCGTGGCAACAGCGGCGTGTATGTCATGGGCCGTTATGAAGTCCAGGTGCTCGACAGCTTCGGCGATCT
>CAIZGN010000449.1 GCA_903932505.1 Candidatus Hydrogenedentota bacterium | reverse complement strand
GAGACGCCGTTGTCGCCGCAATATGCGCTGGTTCTCTTGATGCCCTATTCTGCCTTCAATTTGTTGAATGTACTTTTTCTGTTCACGTGCAGTTTTTTGGGTTTGGTGCTTCTGCAGCGGGAACACGGGCTTTCCCCGCTGCCGTTTTTCTTCCTTTTCCTGTTGTACAGTTTCAACGGGTACCTTGTTTCGCGGGTGAGTGCGGGGCATTTCATGTGGTTCGGATATTTCTTCATGCCGTATATTCACTGGGCGCTCCTGCGACTGGTGGATGGGAATGGCGGGGTGCGTATCCGCCTTTTTCTCGCCCTGGGATTTTTTGCGTTGCTGCTGGAGGGTTCCTTCCATCTGTTTGTTTGGTGGACCATTTATCTGGGGATTTTGGCGGTGCTTCACCCCAAGTTGATTCGTCCGGTGGCTGAAGTGCTGATTGTGGGGCTTGGGCTGGGTCTGTTTCGATTGCTTCCCTGCGCGGTATCGCTGTGGAATACTGGATTGCATTTTACGGCGGGGTATTCGGGATTGGCTGGATTGTTGGATGCCCTGACCGGGCTTCGCCCCGCTGAATGGAGCGATACGGACGGCGCGTTTGGTTATATGCATTGGTGGGAGTTCGATTGCTATATCGGCTTGGCGGGTTTTTTGTTGCTGGGGTGTTTTTCGTTGGTGCGGGCCTTTGGCGGAGATGCACGGGGTTCGTATCGGGCACTGGATTTTGCGAGTCTCGCGATGGCTTTGCTTTGCTTTGGCGATCTTCTCGGTGCGCTGGGTTTATTGCCGGTGCCGTTCTTCAGTTCGCAGCGGGTTGCGTCGCGCCTTATCATTGTGCCATTGACGACGTGTGTTGTTCTGGGCTCGATTCGGATGGAGCAGCTATTGCGTGCGCGGCCCAAGGATCTTTCCTTGCGTCTTCTGTTGAGCCTTTTGCTGGGTACCACGGTGTATGAACTTTATCGGCACACGTCTGCTTGGAAAGTGACCCGGATGGATGAGTTTTTTGACGGGTCGGCGCTTTACCCGAAGGGGGCAAGCCTGGTGAACCCCGATTGGTCTCAGCCGGGGATGGGATTGTACGCCGGGAGTGTTGCGGTGGGAATGGTGGTGTCCCTCGGTGTCTTGGCCGGGGTGGCGGTTGCTCTTTGGCGTACAAAGGGGCGCAATAGTGCGGTTCCGGTTGCATTGCCTCCGGATTGCGGTTAGGATGAGCGCGGGAATTTTTCTACAAGGAGAAACAGAACATGGCGAAGAAATTGCGTATCGGGTTTGTTGGTGCGGGCGGTATTTCGCATGTGCACATGACTCGTCTTGCGGGGGTGAAGCAGGCGGAGGTGGTGGCGCTGACGGATCCCGACAAGAAAGCGATTGAACGATTTCACGGGGCGTTTCCGGCGTCAGCGGCGCTGCCGGTTTACAAGGATTACCGGGCGATGATCGAGCACGAGGCGCTGGATGCGACGGTGATACTGAGTCCGCACACGCTGCACTATGAACAAATCCACACTTCGATTGACTGCGGGCTGCATGTGTTGACTGAAAAGCCGATGGTGAGTTCGATTCGCGAAGCGAAGGAGCTCATCGCGTTTGCGAAGAAGAAGAATCGGGTGCTCATGATTGCCTATCAGCGGCATTTTGAGCCGACTTTCCGGTATATGCGCGAGCAGATTGCCAAGGGGGCACTGGGCGATGTGCAATATGTGCAGGCGGTGCTTTCGCAGGAGTATCTGCGGCTGGTGCAGGGAACCTGGCGGCTGAAGAAGGCGCTTTCGGGTGGCGGGCAAATCAACGATTCTGGCAGCCATGTGGTGGATATCATGATGTGGGTGACGGGTTTGAAAGTGAAGAAGGTCTTCGCGGTCATGGACAATTTCAAGACCGAGGTGGACATTAATTCGGCGTTGACGATGGAATTCGAGAACGGGGCGATGGGCAACCTGGCCATTATCGGCAACGCACCGGGTTGGTATGAAGACCACACGATAGTGGGATCCAAGGGCGCGTTTTACCTGCGGCAGGGTGTGGGATTGATTCAGCAGGATGCGCTGGGCCGTCCCGTGAAGGTGCGACTGCCGAAGGTGACCAAAGATCCGTCGAGCAACTTTGTGGACAGCATTCTGGGCAAGGCCAGCCCTGAAGTTCCGCCGGAGTGCGGGCTGCGCACGATTGAAGTGACTGAAGCGGCGTGGCAATCTGCGGCATCAGGAAAGCCTGTGCGCGTTCCGTAGTACGGGTGGTTGCCGATGGCGATTCGAAAACCAAACATTATTCTGATCACCGCGAGCCAGTTGCGCTGGGACTGCCTAGGCTACGCGGGGAATCCGGATGTCCACACGCCCAACCTGGACGTGCTGGCAAGCCATGCTGCGGTGTTCGAGCAGGCCATCGCGTCGTGTCCGAATGGTGCGGCGGCACGCGCCACCCTGTTGACCGGGCATTACCCCGGACGACATGGGGTCTTCTCGTATGGGCAGGCCATGCGATCCGGATTGGACACCTTGCCTGCGCTGTTGCGCGAGGCGGGCTATGAAACGGGGATGGCGGGGATGCTTCAGGCGACGCCTGCTAGCGCGGCCCTCGGTTTTGACCGGACGGCGCTTGCTGAGCCGGAGCCGCCGGGACGGGGTCAGGACGAGTATCACCTGTGGCTGCGCGAGGAAGGCCAGAGCAACCCCATTGAAGCATGGGATGATGCGACTGGTGAGGCGGCCCCGATCATGTACTGGAATTCCTTCGGGGCCTTGCGGGCGGATTTTGAGGAGAAGTATTGCTCGACGACGTGGATTGGCGACCGGGCGGTGCGCGGCATCTGCACCATGACGGAGCCTTTTTTTCTTTGGGTCAGTTTTATCAAGCCGCGTCCGCCTTTCGACCCACCACCGCCTTGGGACGGGATGTATGACCGGAAGGCGCTGCATCTGCCGGAGGGATTCCGCCTGCCGGTGCCGGAGGAGGATTGTGACTACCCGTACCGTTTCAATCCGGGGAAACTGACTGAGACGCGATTTCGGCGAATTCTGGCTTACTACTACGCGCACATCAGTTTGCTGGATCGGCAGATTGGCCGTATTCTTGCGACGCTGACAGCGCGCGGGATTACCAACAATATTCTGGTGTTTACGGCTGATTATGGATGCTACATGGGGCAGCACGGTCTGGTATCTGACGGCGGTCCGCCCTACGATTCGCTTCTGCGTATTCCGTTGATCATCGGCGGATTGCCGCAGCAGCGGCGCGGGATTCGGGAGACGGCGCTGGTGGAGCAGGCGGATTTGATGCCTACGTTGCTGCATGCGGTTGCGGTGCGCAGACCGCGCACCTTGGCGGGAGAAAGTTTGTTGCCACTGCTGCAGGATACGGGGGCGATGGTGCGCAACGCAGCCTATGCCCAGATTGGACCCGACTTACGGATGGTGCGGACGCACCGTTATAAGCTCGTCGAAGGGGGGCCGCAGCGTCGGCCGGAGTTGTATGACCTTCGGGATGATCCGCATGAGTTTCAGAATCTTTTCGGGGCTCCTGCGATGGCGGCTATTCAGAGTGATCTTTCTCGTGAATTACGGAGACGGGCCGGGGCGGTGGAGTAGGTGTTTTTTGGGGGTTGTTATGAAATTCGGCCGGCAGGGATGCCGGCGGTCCCAGGGT
>CAIZGN010000448.1 GCA_903932505.1 Candidatus Hydrogenedentota bacterium | reverse complement strand
GAGGGGCGTGTGGAATGTTCCGACGAGGTGGAGCTTGCGCCCTCTGGCCGTTTGAATGCCGATGTGATTGCGGGGAAGAAGGCGTCCATCGCCGGGCAGGTCTTCGGGAATGTGACGACGCCGGGCGTGTTACGTTTGTGCACCGGGTGTCGTGTGGAAGGGGATGTGCGGGCCCGAAGTCTGGTGCTTGAGGATGGTGCCCTGTTGAATGGCACCTGCAGCATGCGTCCGCCTTCCCAGCGTACGACGCCGAAAAAATAACGGACTGATTCCAAAGATGCGGTTTTGGGGTGGTTCCACAGGCTCAATCGTGTCATTTTCTGCGGCCTTCGGATGTAGACATGCTTGGAATGTGGTACAATGAGGGTGTGGTAGCGTTATAGCGGGGGAAACAAAAAACTGGGCCTCGTGTCCGGTTAAGGAGGTGCAGGTTATGCCTTTCGGTATGTTTTTCGATCCCACGATGATTTGGGTACTTCCAGCCATGCTTTTTGCGATGTGGGCGCAAAGTCGTGTGAGTTCCGCATACGGACGATATTCCCAAGTTCAAACCCGGCATGCCATCACGGGCGCGCAGCTGGCGCGTCGTTTGATGTATGACAATGGCATCCGTGATGTCGAAGTTGAGTTGATTGAGGGAAATTTGACCGACAATTATGATCCCACCAAGCGGGTACTGAACCTATCTGCTGGTGTGCACGATGGTACGAGCATTGCGGCTCTGGGGATTGCCGCTCACGAGGTTGGTCATGCAGTTCAGCATGCCACTGCCTATGCACCGATGTCGTTGCGCGGGTTCATGTACCCTGTGAGTGCGCTTGGATCCAATCTTGGGTGGATTCTGTTTATCGTGGGTCTGGGTATTGGATTTTTCACACACTCGGCTGTGGGGATTCTGGTGGCCAAGCTTGGCGTACTGTTCTTCGGGGCCGCTGTGGCGTTTACCTTGGTCACGCTGCCGGTGGAGTTCAATGCGAGTAAGCGTGCGCTGCACGCGCTTAGTCAGGGCGGGTATTTGGATGAGGAGGAGATGCCTGGTGCCCGCGCTGTGCTCAATGCGGCCGCGCTGACGTATGTGGCTGCTGCTGCGATGGCGATTTCTCAATTGTTGCGCATGCTTTTTATTCTCGGTGGAATGCGTGATAACGACTGAAATCCGGGTTGCACGATTCCCCGCCAGAATTCAGCGATTTAGGCTGAATTGGGCGGGTTTTGTGCTTATTGGGGTTATGCTTGTATTGGGTGGTTGCGCTTGGGGTGTTTCCCCGGATGTGTTGACCATTCGGGTGACCGGGCGGGCCAACGGCATAGGGTCTTCCTCCCAGTCGGAGGCTCTGCAATCGGCGCAGCGGGAAGCGGTGACGCAGTATCTGCATACACTGGTTCCCAGTGATGATCCGACGCTACCGCCTTCCCTCGAGCCTGTTCTTCGGCACTTTAGCCAATATGCGACTGCCTGTCATGTGTTGCGCTGTGATGAATCCGGGGAAAACACCCGCATTGAGGCGGATGTCACCCTTTCCGAGGATGCGTTGCGCTATGATGTGGCTACCTTGATGCTTCCTCGCCTTCGGGAAAAGCCGAAAGTTCTCTTGGTTCTCGGGGAGATGATTGGGAAAGACCAGATCCCTGCGGTACTCCCGGATTCTGTGGTGGAGCGCACCTTCTTCAAGGGGATGGAGCAGTTTCATCTTGCGCCTCTCGGCGTGAAGACTTTGGATGACCGTTTTATCCAGCAGGTGCTTGTCGAGGCTGTGACCGGCAACGTGGCCGCCAGTACCTCCTTTTCCAGTCATACCGATTATGATGCGGTAGTGGTTGGTTCCTCGCTTACCACCGTGGAGCAAGGTGCAGGGGGTGGGATTCCTCGTATCAGTGCCACGACAACGGTGCGTGTGCACCGGGGGCGTGATGGGGCGATGACGGGCCAAACCTCGGGCACTGCTGCTGTGTACAGTCCCTATTTGGAATCGGGTGGGGAGCAGGCTGTGCAGGACGCCACCACGCGGGTGCTTCGGAAGACGGCGGTGGATTGCGTGATTGCGACGCTTGGGCGACAAACCCAGGAGCGGGTTCTGCTCACGGTTGAGAAGCCGGGAACAGAGGTCCGCGTGCAAGCTGTGATGGAATTGATCCAGAGCGTACCCGGGGTTAGCAGTGTTCAGGTTCTTTTCCTGGAAACTGATCGCTGCCGTATTCGCATCGGTTATAGTGGTCCGATGGCTGACCTTACTGATGCGGTATCTGGACTTGCGTTTGCGGGGGCTCCCCTCAAGATTCAAAGCGTTCTATTGCGGGAAATCTCCGCGACATTCGAGTAGGCTGGGCGGGGGAGAGGAAGTCAATCGGATTCAAGACCGTATTTCCGCAGCCGATATCGGAGCGAGCGCGCCGTAAGTCCGAGCAAGTCCGCGGCCCGTTTGTGGGAGTATTTGGCGTGTTCCAATGCCTGCTGGATGTAGTCGGTTTCAAGGTTTTCGATGAGGCTTTCCAACTGAATGCCGCCCTCGGGAAGTTCATGTGGGAGGGAGGACAGCGTGCTGGGCTTGAACTGTTGCAGGGCTGGTGGGAGATCGCTGATTTCGATGCGTTCGCCCACGGTAAGTGCTGCGACACGTTCCACGAGGTTGCTGAGTTCACGGACATTGCCAGGCCATTGGTATTGGGAGAGGACTTCCAAGGCTTCCTGAGAAAAGGTAAGATTGGGGCGTCCCATGGCGTGTGCGTGACGCCGTAGGAAGTGATGGCACAGTAGGGGAATATCCTCGCCTCGCTCGCGCAGCGGTGGGACATACAGGGGGATGACGTTGAGGCGATAGTAGAGGTCCTTGCGGAATTCGCCATCGTCCGCCATCTTTGCGAGATCCCGGTTGGTGGAAGATAGCACCCGGACATCGATTTTGATGGGTGTGGTTCCCCCGACGGGCGTGACGATGCTGTTGTCCAGTACTCGCAGGAGTTTGACCTGTAATAGCATCGGCATCTCGCCGATTTCATCCAGCAGGATGGTGCCCCCATCGGCCACCACGAAGAGTCCTTCTTTGTCCTCGGTGGCTCCTGTAAAGGCACCTTTCTTGTAGCCAAAGAGCTCGCTTTCCAGCAGGCTGTCGGGGATGCCCCCGCAATTGATGGCGACAAAGGATTTGTTGGCGCGGTCGCTTAATTGGTGAATTTCTCTTGCTACCAATTCTTTTCCGGCCCCGCTTTCCCCATGGATGGCAATGGTGCTGGGAAGGGTGGCCACGCGGCGGATCATTTCCTGTACTCTGGCAAAGGCCGGGCTGGTTCCCACCATTTCTTTGAAGTCGGCCCGCTGTGCTTGTTCGTTGCGGAGGATGACATTTTCACGAACGAGGTTGCGTTTCTGGATAGCGCGGTCGAGTCGAATACGGATCTCTTCGTTGGTTTTGAACGGTTTTTGTATGTAATCAGCGGCGCCGCGCCGCATTGCCTCGATTGCGGTTTCGACAGACCCATGGGCCGTCATCATGATAGCGGGGATGTTGGGCGCATTCTCAACCATCCAGGAAAGGAGGGTTAGCCCGGCGCTTCTATCGTTGCCCATATACAAATCGGTAAGAACCGCGTCAAATGGCTGCTTCTGGAGCAGGGCGCAGGCTTCATCGGTGTTGGCGACTGAAAAGACGCTATAATCGGGGCCATCGAG
>CAIZGN010000447.1 GCA_903932505.1 Candidatus Hydrogenedentota bacterium | reverse complement strand
CCCAAAGCCGCCCCATCCGAGACTCCGAAGAAAAATTAGGCACTTCGAAGGGCAGACACTCACCCGCCCCGGCGGTTCTCCTCAAACAGTTCCACCGGCATCGGGCAGTCGAGCTCCCACACCGTCTGAATGGGCCGTTGGGATTGGTGGCTTACAAGCCTGGCCGGACCGATGAATGTGAAGGGAGCCGTGACTCCGGCCACCTTCTTCCGGGAACGGACGAAGAACAGCATGGTGTAACCACGCTCCCGATGATGGATTAGGTTTTGACCGGTCTGACTGGCCAGGCTGGTTTGTGACTGGGTTTCCCAGTGAATCATCCTCCGGCTGATCGGGTAATCCTGATACATCGTGCTGGGTGAAAACTCTTTCTCGGTTTTCTGAAACGTGACCAGTGCGACGATGGTTCTGATGTCAGGAAAAGGCAGCACGCCAACCCCGGTTTGCCCTGCCGACTCGAAAGTGGCCCCGCCGAATGCCACTTTTATTTCATCACTGCCATAGGTCGCGTGAAGTTCCAGCGTGGATGGGACTGGAGCCGTCAGCTGTGAGATGCCGACCCTCGACTCTTCATCCGCCCATGCGAGAACCTCCTCGAGATCTTGCAGCAGGGAGCGGTTCCGCGACACACGAAGGAATGATTCCTCAAGGCTGGAAATGCCCAGCTTCCTGCCGGGCTTTCCCCAGAGGCGGTAGTGCATCATCAGGGCGCCATCCCCGGCCTCCCGCACCGCCCCGGCGGCGTTTCCAGCATTCAGCTGCTCAATGACCCGCCGCATGCGGGCTATCTCCTGAGGCCCCGAAATCTGCGCCCCGCTGATCAGGGCACTTTGCAGGAGGTCCAGATCCGGATCCACCGGACTCTCTGCCAGCCGGACGCCAGCTTTCCACTGTGACCATGTTTTGCGGGAGAGCAACGCCTCCGGCTCATAATCATGGAACCTCACGAAGTTCCCAAAGGTCAACGGCTGGCGGGACTCATTCTCGAAGCACTCAAGGTGCTCAGGAACATGGTCGGCGAGATTCCGCAAATTCTCCCGGATGTTCGCCAGCACATATTCCCGCGCCTGGCGGTCCAGCTGGATGCTGCACCCGGACGGCAGGTGGGGAAATTCCAGCTCCACCTCACGCTCGATGTTGAACCTCCGCCGGGAGAGCAGTGCCTTGAGTTTTCGATCTATCCGGTAACGCCGGTGCGCCTGGCCGACAAAATCGAGCACGGTCAGACAGTCCTTCTCCGGGGCGTGCCGCAATCCACGCCCGAGCTGCTGCAGGAACACCGTCAAACTCTCTGTGGGGCGCAGGAAAAGCACGGTGTTGACCTCCGGCACATCCAGCCCCTCATTCAAAACATCCCGCGTGAACAGGAACCGGATCCTCCCGGAACGAAAATCATCCATCAGGGTGGTCCGGGTCTCCGTGGCAGTGTCGCCTGTGAGAACGGCGGAGGCAATTCCACGCTCCGTGAACTTCGCCGCCATGAACTCAGCGTGTTTGACGCCAACACAAAACCCAATCCCCATCACCCTGTCCAGGTCCGGCTCATACCGGCAAAGAGCGCTGATGACGGCATCCAGCCTGTTCAACGCCTCCACATGATCGCCGGTGTAGATTTTCTCGAGGGCCGTGACGTCATATCTGCCGTTCCGCCAGAACCGGTCGCTTGCCAATGAAACCTGGTCCGCGACCCCGAAATAGTGGAACGGGCAGAGCAACTTCTCCTCCAGGGCCTCAGGCAGGCGGATCTCAGCCGCAAACCGGTTGCCGAAGTCGGCTGCAACACTCTCGCCATCCATCCGCTCCGGCGTCGCAGTCAGCCCAAGGAGCACACGGGGGCGGAACTCATTGAAAATGGCCCTGTAGCTGGCAGCGCGCCCGTGGTGCACCTCGTCCACGATGATGAAATCGTAAAAATCGGGTCCCACTGCCTCGAGAATCCGCCGGCTGCCGAGCATCTCCACCGAGCAGAAAAGATGGTCCAGGCGGGCCGCTGCATGGGGCCCGACCAGCAGTTCGCCAAAATCCGGCATTCGAAGAACCAGACGGAACGTGCCAATGGCCTGCTCGAGAATCTCGCGGCGGTGCGCGACAAACAACAGCCGTGCCTGCCTGTTCCTGCCCAGATAAAACCGCTTGAAGTCAAAAGCCGCCACCACCGTTTTGCCCGTTCCTGTGGCCGCCACGACCAGGTTTCTCCAGCGGTCATGCACAAGCCGCTCCGCCTGCAACGCGTCAAGGATCCGCTCCTGGAACGGATGGGGCACCATGTCAATCAGCACAAGCGGAAGGCTGCCCCTTCTGCGCGCATGCTGAATCGCATCCCGCAGCACCATCGGCGCATCCGGGTTGAACGGGATGAATTCGTGGCTGTTCCAGTAGGTTTCAAACTCGGCGATGAACTTCTCCAGAATGTGCGGCATGTCCTGCCCGGTCACTTTCAGGTTCCACTCCAGGCCGCTCGTCATGGCGGCATGGGACATGTTCGCAGACCCGATATAGGCCGTTGAAAAATCGCTTTGGCGTTTGAAATGATAAGCCTTCGCGTGCAGGCGGGTCCGCTCGGTGTCATAGGAGACGCGGATGGATGTGTTGGGCAACTTCGCCAGCCACTCCACCGCCTCGGAATCCGAGGCTCCCATGTAGGAGGTCGTTATGATCCGGACGATCCCGCCCCGGGTGGTGATTTCCTCAAATGCCGGCATGAGCAGGCGAAGTCCCGACCACTTGATGAACGACACCAGCAAATCCACCGAATCGGCAGACCTCATCTCCTTCCCCAACTCATGGACGAGTTGGGGATCTGAGGGTGAGCCAGTAAACAGGCTGCTTTTCGCGAGGGGTGTCTCGGGTCGCGGCATTCCCCCTTTGGCATAACTCGGGGGTGTGATTTCCAGCAACACCGGCTCTTCAGAAGGAACAAGCCGGTTCTTCGCCAAAAACCCGGCAGACTCCCCCGTGGCGATGCGCTCGACGATCTCATTGCAAATCCGCAATCGTGTGAGAGGGTCGTTCTCAAGCCGCAGCGCCTTCTCCAACAACCGGGAAAGAAAAGCCGCATACCGCGCAGGCTCCTCTTCCGGATCCAGTTTGCCGAAAACAGACCGCAGCTCCGGATGCTGCTCCAGAATGCCACTCAGCTCCTCATCCAGGAGTTGTTCATAAATACCATGAGGGAGACCGGCCACAACGCATTCTCACCCCATGCCGGGCAGCCTGTCCAGGAGGAACCTGTAGCCGGATCGCAACCCGCTCCGCTCCTTCCACTTCAACGTGAGCGCGGAAGATGGCTAATCCCCCAACAAATACTTCGCCACGGTTGCCACATCCTGCCGCACTTGTTCCGGACTGCTGACAAACTCGCGCACAAATTCTGCCGCACGAATCGGCCCATCGGCGTCAATGGCCAGAAAGTCCCTCCGCAATGTGGCGACGGCTGCCGGGAAGGCTGGATTCCCAGCGTCACCTTCGGCCCGAAACGCCTGAACCGCTGCCTCGGGTCCTCCCCCCCCCATGCAGGCCAATACTGAAAACATGACATCGTAGGCATCCTTAGGGTGCCTGCGGCCGGTTGGCCCGCCAAATGCATTCAATTTCAATACGAGCAACGGTCCGATGCCAGCCACGAATACCTTGCATTCCTGTTGCGCACCGTAAAGATCAGGTGCCAAGCAACGGCACCAATTGTCGGCAGGCCAGTGCACGATCCACGCCGGGAATCACGCTCGCGACCACATCATCCACCAACCTTGTCCCAGCCTGCAAAGGTGGATCTTCCGTCAAAAAGTCCACATACACCTGGATACCGCCGAACCTCCGCACCAGCCGGTTTTCCTCCACCCTGAAACCCAGTCCGCCCAGGTCCGCCTTGATTGCGCCATACTGTCCGCCCGAAGCGCCCAGCGTGATTCCAAAGTCCACATCCATCGTCACTGCGCCCGGCAGGTGTGTTGCATCCCGCCTTGTCAGATAATGGACTGCCAGCCCTCCGACCAGGACGAGATCGTCATGGTAACGCTCCAACGAGCGCCACGCCGAGAACTGCGTATGTCTGTTCAATAACGAGAACATCGAGGATGCCATCCAGCACGCAATCCTCGAAGAGCTGGGTCTGTTCAGCTGTTGGCCACCTGACATGGGATGTGTAGCTGAACACTGCTGCGGGTGTGGCTGATAGGGTAACCTTGCCGAACAAGTAACGAGGCCCGGTATGACGACGAAATTCCTCAGTAGCCTTCATCGGCTCGCGAAGCCGACGAAGTGGTGCACGGAGCTTTCGTTCGAGCCAATCATGAAGTTGTTGCATATCACTGGTCGAACGTATGTCATTTGGGAGTGCCTGCCCCCGTTCAGCTTCCCTTTCGAGGATGCTCGAAGCCCCAACGGCCTCCATAATAAATCCGCTCGTGGCGCTGCTGTGCCACTGACGGATTGATGAACTGCGGTGGCTTTTGATAATGCTCGTAAGCTAAACACAACTGTAGAGCAGCCTCCAAAGAATCAACTCCACCTGTGCCAGTGCCAAGCCCCGGACAAGCCAAGCAATCAATCTTCCGTGACTCCGAACGATTGTGGCGGTGGATTGCGGTCAGAATTGCCCACATGGCCAGATAAACGTGGTCTGTTCCTTGGATATTCATCGGAATACGCATGGTCGGTGCGTGTGCGACGAACGCATGCGCCGCGTGGTCGGTGGGCACGATGATACAGGTGCCAACCGGCTGCTCGCCCAAATAATCCTCTAGAATTCTCTTCTGGACACGTTCCATGACGTGTCGTCCGAAAAACCGAACGACCGCCAAGTCCATGCCCGCATCCATCAGTCCGAACGAATTCCCCGCCGTGGCGACACAATCGAACGACGGCAAATCCTCGAACCGCCCGCAAACGACCTGCACCTCGGGATGCGAGCGAAATTGCCAGCGAAGGACATCGCAGAACTCCTTACCTCTATCCACGAGGATTAGTCGCATAATGCTCCAAACAGCCTCCGATGTTTACCGCGGTTGTTCCGTGTATCCAGCCGCCAACTTTCCACCGCTTTTCGCTCCCGACCAAAAAGGTAATCCGCCCGACCATTGGAACCCGACAACTCAAAACGAACCTCTTTGGGGTTTAGCAGATTCCATCCGCTGAACTCCAATTCTTTGTCTATCAAGACCCGCGAGAATGCTTCATTCGTCATCGCACCGGCATCCCGAGGATTAGACAGAATTTTTGGCTTCTGCGCAAACCAAACCGCAGCGGAACCGAGCCGCCTTCGATTTCTGGCACGATGGCGCGGGAGTCTTGGCCCTTTGAGCAAGACGGTCGGCTTAGGCACAAGGGCTGAACGGTCTGCCGTCAGCGGTATTGACGTTCATCACGAAAGGGGTGCCGGATTGCGCCGGATTTGCGTCTGTCCTTGCGTGGGGGCGGTTCTTCTCTGTATGTGGTGTGCGTGCCCAAGCCGCACCAGCAAAAATCCCCGGCCATCGTCGCAGGGCTTTTGGAATGGTATTCCAAAAACGCCCGTGACCTCCCGTGGCGGCGCACCCGGGATCCGTATGCGGTCT
>CAIZGN010000446.1 GCA_903932505.1 Candidatus Hydrogenedentota bacterium | reverse complement strand
TAAACCCGTAAATCGTCTTAAACTGCGCCGGTGTTGCATTCTTTTCAAACCAAGCGGCCGAACACCAAGGGTACTGATTCGCCGTCGCGGTGAGCCCGTGATGAACCGCGTTTTGGTGTACATAATTCAATCGCGCCAGATACGACTTCTCATACGTGAGGAGCGTTTCGCGAAAATTGTGCCAGACCGTCCGACCTTCACTGTTGTCTAGCCTGTTTACCCAGTATGCGGTTCTCTGGTGAAGGGCGGTGAGCATGGGCTTGAGACTCTGTGCGTCTTTTTCCCCGGGCGGAGAATGGCCGACAAAGTGATAATGGTTTGAAAAGACCGCCCAGGCTTCTAATTGCCAGCCAAAATCATTAGCCACGGAGAGGAGCCCCCGGCACAAAACCCCCAATCGTTCATTGCCCCGAAAATGATGCGCCTTTGAATAAGTGCCCACAGAGAGGAAATACGTGCCACTCTCAGAAAGCGAATGAGTAGGTGCATGCGGCCAAGGCGTTTTTCTGTTTGCGTCATGTGTCATAGCGAAACCCAGAAATACCCAGTTGACATTATTAAATAGTAAACCACAAAGCGAAGAAAAACAAAACACAGTACCACCTATATGGACTGCGCCGACCTTAGTCGGCGCTTTGGCTACCCCACAGCCAAAGCGGTGATTTCATCCCCGCACTCCAAATAGTGATTGCCACGTCCTAAGGTCATCGCATCGAAGTTCGGCTGGATTCCCATCCCAACCTTGATATATCGTGGTGTCTGGTTTCTTGGTCTACTGGATACACATCGACACGGGAGGCGCTCATGGCGGAACGATTGGAACACTACCGATGCGGGGATTGTGCGGGCAAGGTGATTGTTTTGCGTGGCGGCATCGGTGCGCCTCAGTGCTGCGGTCATCCCATGGCCATCCACGCCGAAACACCCGAAGAGGCTGAAGCGCGGCGAACCATGGAGCAGAGCGCTATTCCCGTGCGGCGCTGTGTGTCGTGCGGGGTGTCGGTGCTGGTGATTCAACCCTCCAAGAGCATCGTGCGCTGTTGCGAGCGGGCCATGGAACTCTTTGACGAGAATGCCTCCGAGGCGGTCGCGGAAAAGCGTGCGATTATTCCGCCGATGGAATACAACCTCACCGTGCCCGTCAAGATCGTGCTTGATTACATTCAGCAGCGACTTGCCTTTACAACCTACTTCGGCATTCCGATACTGAAAAACCCGCTCGATTTCTGGGTCTATCAGGAAATCTTTTTCGAGCAAAAGCCCGATGTGATCGTCGAAATTGGCAACTATGCGGGGGGCGCGCTGTTGGCTTACGCGCATCTGCTGGATCACATGGGACATGGCCGCCTGATTGGCGTCGATGTGCAGCCGCATCTGCTCCATGAGGGTGTGGCCGACCACCCGCGCATCACCCTGCTTGCCGGGTACGCCTGCGACATGTACGACGAGGTACGAAGCCTGATCAAGCCGGGCGAAAAGGTCATGATCATCGAGGATAGCTTGCACACCTATGAAAACACCCTGAACGTGCTGCACATGTACTGCGGTCTGGTGTCCCCGGGTTGCTATTTCATCGTGGAGGACTCCAACTGTCACCATGGCCTCGACCAAGGGCCTTTCCCCGGCCCCTACGAGGCCATTGTGGATTTCCTCAAGGAGAACCCTGACTTTGAGACCGACCGCACCCGCGAATCCTTCTTCATCACGTGGAACCCCCTGGGCTATCTGCGGAGGAAGTCCGGGGCGTGAATGAAGCTGGCCACCGTGCCGGAGCGCAGCAACCCAAGTCGCCCCTTCGGCACCCACCCCCCTGCGAAAACAAAAACCCCAAAAGCGGTGAGAAGCGTCCAAAAAACCCCAATAGAGGTATCGCTGATATGGATTGCGGCGACCCAAGTCGCCGCTTTGGCAAAACCCGATGCCCTTATCGCAACCTCTAATAAAACGCCAGCAACACACAATAAACAAGCCCAACAGAACGTCATAATCGTTTGCAATACAACAACTTAAAATAAACGACCGCAGCACTGCCCAACGGCGGAAAATTGCCACAACGATTAGCTCTCTCTCGCGCCACCCTCCCGAAAAACCGCCACCCACCCCGCTTGGCATGGCCTTTGCTCCGATAATTGCGAATCTGTGTGCGACAGTACAACAATGCCGGATTTTCCGGCGGTGCGATCACCGTGACCTTCCCCTGAAGGGCAACGGCGCACCATAAAGAGGGAGGAAGCGACAATGGACTTTGAAGATCTCTTTTCAGGCAAACATCGCAATCGCCGTGGACATGATGATGACCATGGCTATCGGGGCCACGGTGATGACGACCACGACTACCGCAAGCGTGAAAAGCAGGCCGACCATGAGCACGACCATGAGTACGGCCACGAACGCGAGCGCGAGCGCGGCCACGAAAGCGGTTACAGCCGCGAACATGGCCACGAGCAGGAACATGGGAGCGGTCTGCCTTTCATGGGTGGTCACGATTCCTATCGCGGCGGTCACCGAAGCGGACATGGCGGTCACATCGACTGGATGGGACTGTTGTCCAAGGCGCACATGATGCCGCACTTCAAGACCATCCTCATCGTGGGCGGGATTGTTGCGGTGGTGGTGCTCCTCCTTGGCGTCGGATTGCTGATGCTCCTGCTGCCCATGCTCGGGAGTGCGTTTGGATTTGTGACCCAGGGTGGTGTGGAAGGCGTGGTGAAATCCGTGGTGCCCGATGCCAATACCCAGGGCCTCATCAGTCAGGTTCTCACTTTCCTGCAGGGGCTGTGGAAGGGCAACGCATAATGCACCCCGCCCAACCGCAGACTGCGGTGCGCGAGATTGCAGAACCACCACTGAGAGTGGCATAGTTACCTCGCTGTATGAACCGAGTCCCTGCATAACTGCAGAGATTTAAGTTTCATATCCCTCAACCACGCCTCGGAGGCGAGCGAAGGAATAGACACCGCATGGAAGATACGCCAACAGAGAAGAAACCCTGGATATCGCGGACAACACTGAGAGCCTATGTGAACCCCTCGGTCGCTTTCGCCTTTACGCTGGTCGCGCTCACCGGGCTTATGATGCTCTTCGATGTCCATGGGTTGAAAGGCGTTCACAAATGGCTAGGCGTGCTTCTTGTTGTTGCGGGCTGCCTGCACGTATTTCTCAATTGGCGACCGCTCATGACCTACTTTCAGGGACGGAAAAAGTTCCTATGGGGCGCTGCGGCCTTGCTCGTGTTGGTCGCGCTGTTCTTCGGTCTGTCCGGGGAGCGTGACGATGACGACGAGCGCAGTGAGCATCGTGGTAGGCATGGTGAGCGACGCGGGGGAGAGGAGCATGAGTAGGTTGAAAACACCTACCGGCGGAGGGGGAGACGTTATTGAAGCCCAATAAGTCACCTTGGTGCATCTTCTGTGACCGCTACACTTTTCTGCGCAAGGCGCGGGTCATGTGTGCGGGTTTGCACTACGCATTCACGCGCGACAAGAGCTTCATGCTGGCCGCCCTGCTGTCGGGCGGTGTTCTCGCGGTTACCATCGCCCTGCACGACTGGGTGGACGTGCTCATCATTCTGCTCGCGACCGGGCTGGTGCTGATGTCCGAGCTTATGAACACCGCCATCGAGCGGGTCTGCGATCTCATCGAAAGCCGCTCTGACGAACGCATTGGTCACGTCAAGGATGTGGCCGCCGCTGCGGCCGGCTTGTGCCTCATCATATGGATCATCGTGCTGGTGTCCGAATTGATCCGGATTTATCCGCAAATAACCGCCGCGCTTAGCTGAACGATATCCTCTATTTCGTCTCCACCCGAACACCATCAAGGTGTACCAGGCTGTCCGTAGCGCGTTGAGAATGCTCGCCCGTCACTTCAATGCGAAGCGTGTGCTTTCCGGCGGGTATGTCTTTCTCATAAACGCACGCGCCCCAAATGTCGTCGGCAGAATAGGTGTCCACGGTCTCTGTCGTCTGCTCGTCTACACGCACTTGGAATGTGCCGCAGTCAGCACCGAGTTTCGAGAATACGCGCACCTTGGTCCCGTCAAACCCGAGTTCCGCCACCGAACCCTTTTCTTTGGACGCGGTGATGCTGCCACCGTGCGCGGGCTGCAGGCCGGTCTGTTTGGTCCAGTTTCCGCTTAGGACAAATGCCCCCTCCATTGCATCGTCGATGATCTGTGCTCTGGGGGATTCAGCACCTTCCGCGACCGCGTGGGTTGAAACATTGCCCGCGCCATCGATCGTACGGATCTCGTAGGTCGCCGCCAGATCTGCGCCCGCCGAATGGTCGAAGTAGAAGGTTCCTTTGCTCGCCTTGTCCAGATAGACACCATCACGCAAGATTTCATAGCCGGAGACCCAGTTGTTGTCGCTGCCCGCTTTCCATGTGACCTCAACGCCCGGAAAGCCCATGTTCTTGGCGGTTTGCTTGCTGGCGTTGCTGGGCGGCGTGGGCGCATCCTTATCCAGCTTGCTGCCGGGGTGCATCGGCAGATTGAGGTAGATCAATTCGCCCGCAGACATGCTCTCAATCCGGATTCCAGCATTCATGAGTTCCCCACCCTCGCGGGTTTCCGTGCGGTCGGATTCATGGAAGGACACGATGTACTGCCCCTCGGGCCGCAAGCCTTTGGGGCGGATCGTGACCGGGCCCGGCGCGGGCCGTTTCGGGATGAGGATTCCCCGTTCGCCATCGCGGCTGAGCCGCTGGAGGTACATCGTTGGGTCGTCGCCCTCGATAATCGGGCGATACACATGAACCCAGCGCCCCACCACGCCTTGGGTCTGGAGATAGTGGTAGATATCGATCAACTCACGCAACCCTTCGAGCTTTGCGGAATCCCACGTGTCGCCGGTCATGTCGAAGTTAATGCATAAAAGACCGCGCCAGGTGCCCTTGTCGTATTTGTCCGGATTCCACACGTCCGGGATGTCGCTGGTTTTGTCGGGCGGGAAGAGCAGCGATGCATAGTAATTTCGCAGGATACCCACCGCGCCATCGCTGAACGAGAAGGTCGACGCGTATCGGACATAGTCATAGCCGCCGTAGTTGCCGCCGCCGTTGACGGCTTGAAATGCGCAGTGCGGGTACTTGTCAAGGAAACCGCTGATGACCTGGCGCAGCCCTTCGTCCTGCCCCGGCATCGCGGTATCGTCGCCATCGCGTTGTGCCGTGAAGAAGCTGTCGTTACGCCATTCGAATTGCCCCCACCGCGCCACAAACCCGTCGAGTTGCCCCTTCATGAATTCAACGACCTCGGGCTTCGACATGTCCAGCGTATTGCCGATCAGCCAGTCCGGGTGCTCCTTCGCCACTTTGGATTCGAGATCGACGGTGTACAGGAATGCGTAAATGAGCTGCCCCATGCCGTGTTTACCCAGATAGTCGATGGTGCTTTTGAAGTCCGGCCCGTTCCAGTCGCCCGCGCGATCCCACCAACCCCAATCGCGGTGATAGACGTCCGCTCCG
Organism: Candidatus Hydrogenedentota bacterium; assembly: GCA_903932505.1. Taxonomy (GTDB): domain Bacteria; phylum Hydrogenedentota; class Hydrogenedentia; order Hydrogenedentales; family CAIZGN01; genus CAIZGN01. The sequence continues at coordinate 3,442 of CAIZGN010000446.1, read as the reverse complement.
GTGTAGCGCATGAGATCGGCCACCCGGAATACTTTGCGAAACGCGCTGTCCAGGTCAGGTTTTCCACCCGTCCATGGCACACCAGGCTGACCCCAACCCGTGCCTTTCATCCAGTACCCCAGCATGCGGATCGCGGGAAACCAGCCCTCGCGTGTATAGTCCCACAGGTACTGGTACTGCCAGTCGAGACACGCATTCCCGGCGTTGTCGAGGTCGTCGTGAAACAGGCCGACGAAAGCCTTCGGGGTGCGGACGGATTGTCCGGGCTCCAGTGTGTTCTTGTAACCGGCAACCGCCAGTTGGGTCGCTACCGCGCCGTTCGCCGCCTCGAAGGAAGAGGTCCAATGCCCGAAGTAATCCCAACCCACGAAAGCGCCCTGCCGGGTTTCACGATTGTACAGCGCATACCACGGCGCATACGTCGAGGTGCCGGGACGGAATCCGTAGCCGCCCACCCCTTGGCCGTTGGCGATGTTGCACACCGAACCGGTGATATGAACCCGCCCTGCCTTGGGCGCGACCCACACCCGCGCAGCGTCCTGCCCGGTGTCCGGGTGCTGGGTGGAGATCCCCACAAAGGGCGTACCCGTCGTGTTGTCTTTCTCCTTGCGCCATTGTTTCGGCATCTCGTAGTAAACCAAATCGACGAACTTCCCGTTTTCGAGGTACTGATAGTGCCACCCGTTCTTACCCTGTTCCCCGCTGAATTCTTTGCTCGCCTGATGGGTTTCCCCGTCCGCATAGGCGATCACCGGGTCAAAGGCCGTGGTGTCATATCCAATTTCCCGGTTCATGTTGACCAGAAAGACCAGCTTGTCGCCTGCCGCCACCTCCACCGATGTATCAAAAGGCTCAACAACAGTGGCATCGGCAACGCTTTTCCAATCGTTGGCGGGCCAGACCTGCGTTTCATTGTGCAGAACCTTGGCCTTGATGCCATCGCCCAAAAACGTGACTTTCGACCGGTCGAGCGGAAAGGGTTCATAGGAATCGAATTTGCGTGCCTTCCCTGCACTCAGTGTCTCTGTGCGCAAGTCCCAGGAACCGGGCTGGTTCTCTCCGCCGGTCATCCAGTGAAAATCGACTGCGCCGGGCTCACCCGCCCGCAAGTCGAGGTTCAGGAACGCAGGGTCAATCAGGGATATCGCTGTAGGGCTCGTGTTCTTGAAGGTCACCCATTCCCGGATGATGCTCGAATCGGGATACAGCACATAACTCTTCGTGACCTCGAGTTCCTCCCACCGCAACCGCAGATCCAACTGCACTTCCCCCTGTTTACCTCGTGATTCTTTCGCATCCAGCAAGCTCCACCCGCTGCTCGCACCGGTGACGCGATTCTCCGCCGACCCCACCGCAAAGGACAGTTCCGGGCTGTTCGCCGCCCATACCTGCCCGGATTCTTTGTCTTTGATCTGTTTTAAGATCAGCTTGCCGTCTTCCAGCGCGACCACGCGCTCAACGGTCGTCGTTCCCATCGTCCAAGTGCTTCCATCGCGCTTGATGTAGACGCCGGGTTCCTCCGTCATTGCGGGAATGGTGAGAACCATCAGCAGTAGTGCGGGAAAGAGGAAGCGCATGCGCGACACGCCCCGTGCGGTAATTTTCGGATTTTGACGGCTATTCATCATGGCACTGCTCCTTGGGTTCGTGCGCGAACCGCGCGGCATGCGCGGCGGAACTGTTGGCGGATCAATCCTAACAGGAGCACCGGGGGGAATCAAAAGCCGGGGAACTGGGCGTGGGAGAGGGGTGGAGTTCAGGCGAGCGGCTTCTTGAGTTCGCTGGTGAGCGGGCTCGCTGGAGTGTCCGCAGCACACTGAAACCAGACCTGATTCCGACCGGCGTGTTTGGCCTCATACAGGCACAAATCGCTTCGCTTGATGCAGGAATCTACATCATCACCGTCGCGGAAAACGCTCATTCCTGAACTGATGGTCACCTGCAAAGAGATTCCGTGATGTAGGGTCTGCAGGTTTTCCACCCCCAGACGCAGTCGTTCCGCCACGGCAAAACTCTCCGGCAAATCGGTTTCTGAAAGAATGAACAGGAATTCCTCGCCACCCCAGCGGGCGCAGAGATCCTCCAGACGCAAACATTCCATGAATGTCCCAGCCAGCTCAACGAGCACCGCATCTCCGGCATCGTGACCGTAGGTATCGTTCACGCGCTTGAAATGATCCACATCCGCGATGATGACGACAAAGGGACGTTTGGAGCGATTGGCCCGATGTACTTCCTTCTCCAGGGCTTCCAAAGCCCCACGCCGATTCATCAGACCTGTGAGCAGATCCGTTCGGGAAATCCGGTCCAGCTCCTCGTTTTTCGCGAGCAACTCCGCCCGGGCCGCCGCCAACTGCCCCACCATCAAGTTGAAGCTGTCTGAAAACTCACCCATGAAATCCACCCGCTGCGTAAAGTCGCCGTGGGCGATTTGGTTGGTCTTCCACGTCAAATGGCGCAGATTGGCCTGCAGGTTTTTCAGGGAGTGCAGCGCGTGAAGCCGCCCCTTGGGTGCCTCTGAATCCAAGTCGCCCCTCGAAATGTCAAACAGAAAATTCGAAAACGCGCCGTATTCGGAGATCAGCCGGTTCACATATCGGGTCAGTTGCGCAACCTCGTCCTCCGGGGCGTCCGACTCCAGCGTGATCGCATCCGGAGCCCGCCCCTCGAGGAGATGATTAATCGCTTCCGTGATCCGGTCTATCTTCTGTTCGTTCACGTTTAGCATATTCGCATTTTACCACTACACAGCCTTGGCCTCAAACCGGCAGACACGGTCGCCCGAACACCAGCAGTCAACTTCCTTCACCGCAAATTCCCTGTGCAAATGGGATTCCAAAATCCCCGCCAAGAAACCCTCATCGTACGTGCAAATCATTTCATCGCAAACTGGAAGACCGGAACAGTCCAAATCCTCCGCCACGGTGATGGTGAAATGCATCTGTTCCAGATCCGCCTTCTCCACCCGCAGAATCCCTATTTTGAGTTGCTTCAGGATATCCTGGAGTTCCTCCATCAGGGGGTGAAAACCATCCCGCGTCTTAATCAGCCGCTCATACAGGTGGGTGCCCGCAGTCTTGCCCGCGTCGTAAAACAGATGATCCGCTACGTCCACCCCAAATTTTTTGATCATCGCGTCACGCAACGTGAATTGCATCAGGCGATAGACCGACACGTCCGTGGTCAGTCCAAGATTGGGGCGTCCTTCCGACACATCACCCAGCATGCTCCAATCAAAAAGGGCTTCGCTTCTTTCCTGCTTGAACATTGATGTGACTCCTCCTGGAATTGTTTTCCAACGCTGGACTTTTCGGGCAAGGTGTCCGAAGCCCAGGATTGAACGGCACACGGTTGTCTCGCGGGGAAGCCCCCGCATCTCCATCCATATCCTACCATAATTGAAGGAAAAATGTACATAATTTCTTATTATTCACTATCAAGG
>CAIZGN010000445.1 GCA_903932505.1 Candidatus Hydrogenedentota bacterium | reverse complement strand
TACAATCCACTGTCTGGAATCACCCCCAAGCCCCGCCATTCCGCCGGACCGTGCTCAAAAACCGCATCCATAATTTCCTGTGCGCGGATGTTGCCGCCGGGTCGGATGGCACGCACGTATTGCACCCTGGAGCCGGACTCGCCCGACTCATGCATGTTCAGCAGCATCGCGATGCCTTCCAGCACATCTCTTGGCGTGAAACCAGTTGCCACGCAAGGTAGGGCATGCTGTTCGGCAAGCGGGGCAAACACCTCCGCCCCTAATATAAGCGACACATGCCCCGGTGTCAGAAATCCGTCCAGAGATACAGGGGCATCAAGTACCGCCCTCATTACTGGCACCACGCGCTTGTGCAACGAAAGACACCAGAAATTTTTCAAACCCCAATCGCGGGCGCGTTCGACGGCGACGCCTACGGCGGGGGCGGTGGTCTCAAAGCCAATCCCCGGAAAAACGATCTTTAGCGTAGGATTTGCCCGGGCCATTTCTACTGCGTCCAAAGGCGAATAGACCACTCGCACATCCGCGCCCTGCGCCCGTTCGCGCTCTAACGAGGACCGATACCCAGGCACCCGGATCATGTCGCCGAATGTGCAAAGCGTTACCCCGGGAAGGGCAGCCAAAGCCAGTATCATTTCAATGTCTCGCTGCGCCGTGACGCAGACCGGGCAACCCGGCCCGGAAATCAGCTCGAGGTTTTCAGGTAACAACGTCCTAAGGCCTGCCCGGCCAATCACGTGGGTGTGCGTACCGCAAACTTCCATGATACGGACGGTGCCCCCGAACCGGTTCATGCTTTCCCGAATGGCCTGCACCCGTGCAGCGTTGTCAGCCGTTGACAAGGTCGACTCCTTCCGCCTGTCCCATCAGCTCAAGAGTTTCTAGCGCTTCCTCTGCCGAAAGCGTCTCAATGGCAAAGCCCGCGTGCATCAAGACCCAATCCCCCGGCACAACCGGGCCGACCAACGTCGTGTCGGCCTCCCGGCAGTGTCCCGAAAGTGCCACTTTCGCACGGTTTCCTGTGACTTCCATCACCAGAAATGGAACAGCTAGGCACATGCGCACCTCCATGCGGCCACAGCCGCCTGTCCAAGGCTGATACCACCATCATTGGCAGGCACCCGCTCATTCAACAACACATCAAACCCCTCTTGTTCCAATATGGCAACTAAGGTCTCCAGTAATAGCGCATTAGCGAAAACCCCGCCCGACAACGCCACGCATTCCAGCCCGCGCATATCGCGAATACGTCGACATACCTCCGCCGTGGTGGATGCCAATGCTCCGTGAAACCGGGCCGCACACTGCGCCACGGAAATTCCGCCGCTGCGGCTCTCCAACAGACTCGCCAAAAAATCGCTCCCTTGCACGGTCAACAAGCCCTGCGCATCTTTGCTAATTTTCGCCAGCGCAGGTTGCGCATCCATTCGTGCTTGGGCCGCGTGTGCCTCAAGCTCCATCGGTGCCTGCGCATGGTAGGTGTTATGGAGGCAAATGCCCAACAAGGCACTGGCCGCGTCAAAAAGCCGACCCACACTTGAGGTAAGCGGGGCATGAACCCCGGCCTCCATCATCTGCGCCATCACCGAGCATTCTTCCTTGGAAAGCCCAGGTAGCCATTCCCCCGCCCGTCGGTTCGCCTCGACACCAAAAATCGCCCGCAGATAGGCGTATGCCATGCGAGCAGGATGGCGTGCAGCGGCATCACCACCCGGTTGCGGCACCGGGGAAAACCGGCCCACGCGTTCATAACCGGACAGATCGCAAACCAAAAATTCACCACCCCAAAGTGTACCATCATCCCCCCAGCCCATACCATCGAAAGCCACGCCAATCACCGGCCCTGTGCGTCCTTTCTCCGCCAGCACCGAGGCAATGTGCGCATGATGATGCTGCACTTGAACCAGCGGCAGGTTTCTGCTTCGCGCATAGCGCAAGGATGCGTAGCCCGGGTGTTGGTCACAGGCCACTATTGCCGGTCTTACCCCGAGAATCGCCTCGAGCGATTGGACGGTTGCGCCCAAAGATTCGTAGGCAGCCAGGTTGCTCAAATCCCCGATATGCTGGCTCAGACAGGCTTCCCCGGCGCGGGTGAGGCAAACCGTATTGGATAATTCCGCGCCTACTGCCAGCACCTCAGTGGTGCAGGTCGAAACAGGAAGCAAAACGGTTCCTGGCGCATAACCCCGAGAGCGCCTCAAAAATCGTGGGCCCCCGGCAGCACAGCGAAGCACCGAATCATCGGTGCGCACCTGAATATCCCGGTTGTGAGTCAGAAACAGGTCGGCAATCCCCCCCAACCTCCGGTAGGCGTCGTCGTTGGTGAAGGCGATGGGTTCATCACTGCCGTTCCCGCTCGTCATTACGAGTGTGGATAACGCGCCCGTCAGCAACCTTGCGTGTAGTGGCGAGTACGGCAGCATCACCCCGAAGGTTCCCTGTCCCGGTGCGATCCCCTCAGCGAGTCCATGGCCGACTTTTTTTCGCAGCAACACGATGGGGCGTTCCGGGCTGCATAGGATTCCTAACTCCTCCCCGGAGAGTTCAGCGACCTGACTCGCCACCACCTCATCGCGCACCATAAGCGCAAACGGCTTGTGGTCGCGCTGTTTGCGATACCGAAGTGCGGCCACGGCATCAGGGTTCCTTGCATCACACGCCAGATGAAATCCCCCGATGCCCTTAATGGCTGCCACCCGACCTGCAGCAATTTGCCCCAGGCATGCTTCAACGGGGTCGTCGCAGGCGATCTGAATCCCGGAGGGATCCCGCAACGCCAGTTGCGGACCACAGTCAGGGCAACAGATTGGCTCAGCCTGAAATCGCCTGTTTTTCGGGTCGTCATACTCCGCACGGCAGGCGGGGCACATTACAAAGGCAGCCATGGTGGTGCGTGCTCGGTCATACGGTACACCGGTTACCAGCGTATAGCGCGGGCCACAGTGTGTGCAATTGATAAACGGATACCGGTACCTCCGGTCTGCCGGGTCACTAAATTCGCGTAGACATTCAGCGCACGGCGCACGATCCGGCCCCACAAGCGTTAGGTAATCCCCTGATTCAAGGCTAGGTAACACCACAAATCCATCCCCTCCGCGAACGGCCTCTTGATAAGTGCGCAGTTCCTGAATGCGGCAAAATGGGGGCGGAGCCGATTGCATCGCTGTCACGAAAGCGTCCAATGCAGCCTCGGGACCCTCAACCTCAATCGCCACACCCGACGGTTCGTTCCGCACGAAGCCAGCCAGCCCGTGGTGCTGGGCTAGCCCAAAAACATACGGCCGAAACCCCACTCCCTGCACGACTCCGCGAACCTGTATTCTGATTCTGCGCATGTGATTCCTTTGCATCTGCGTTACCACTCCAGTTTTCTCGAAGAAACCAACACTGTGGTATCGCCTAACTTTGCCTGAAAACCTCGAGAATTCCAAGTCGCGAAAACAGTATAATTCTAAATTGACATTTGTCTAGCTTTTTGTTAGATTTAGTTGTCGGCATCTAAGAAAACGGCGAAAGACAAAACTCTCGCACTGTTCTACGGGTTTTAGCGGATGAGATTCAAGTTCATCACCGTGATTCGGCCGGATCTTGCGGTTTGACATGGAGAAGGGCCCTAACCGATGGCAACCACTGTACTCATTGACCCAGTCACTCGAATCGAAGGTCACCTTGCGATCAAGGTGGAGGTGACGGACGGAAAAGTAACCGAGGGGCGATGCATGGGGGAGATGTTTCGGGGCTTCGAGGTGCTGCTTCGCGGCAGGCACCCTATGGACGCAGGACAAATTACCCAACGCATCTGTGGCGTGTGCCCCATTTCCCACGGTACCGCTTCCATTTTCGCACAGGATATGGCCTACAACGTTACCCCCCCGGACAACGGACGCCTCATCCGCAACCTCATCCTCGGGGCCAATTATATTCAATCCCACTTGATTCACTTCTACCACCTCAGCGCGCTCGATTTCATAGATATCGCCGCAGTCACCGGATATCAAGGGGAAGACGGCACTTTGCGGAGCTTGCGGGATTGGGTGAATGCGGAGTTGGCCTCCAAGCGACTGTACCCCGCCGCCCCGTTCCTGCCACGCTACGAGGCCCAATATGCAACCGATCCCACCCTAAATCTGACCGCCGCCAAACATTTTGTCGAAGCCCTCGAAATGCGGGCGCTCGCACACGACTCCGCAGCATTGTTCGCTGGAAAAATTCCACACGCCACCGCCTTGGTGCCCGGCGGGGTCACCCAAATCGTCACCATGGATCGGGTCGCAGCCTACATGGCAAACATGCAGATACTGCAAGCTTTTGTGAACGAATGCTATGTGCCGGATGTAATAGGTGTGGCGCAGGCCTTCCCCGACTATTTCGCGCTGGGCAAGAGCTGCGGCAATTTCTTATCGTACGGAAACTTTCCAGAGTCGTCCTCCGGCAGTCGCCTTTTTCCTGCCGGCGTCTTGATCAAGGGTACTCCGGAAGAACTCAAGACCGACGTTATCACGGAAGAGGTGAAGTACTCGCTATTTTCCTCGCCCTCAGGCCTGCATCCGGAGAAGGGCGAAACCGAACCCGCGCCGGACAAGGCAGATGCCTACACTTGGCTAAAAGCACCCCGCTATCAGGGACACCCCATGGAAGTGGGGGCGCTGGCCCGGGTTCTAGTGGCCTATCAGCAGGGCGTACAGGCGGTGCGTGGGGAAGTCGATGGACTACTCGCAAAATTAGGCGCGGGCCCCGAAGCGCTGGATTCCGCACTCGGCCGCCATGCCGCCCGCGCGCTGGAGGCCAAGATCATTGTGGCACGCTGCTTGGAGTGGGCGGGGCAACTCCGCCCAGGCGAACCCGTCTTCACCGACTTTGAACTCCCGGACAGTGGGAAAGGGCAAGGCCTCATGGAAGCACCGCGCGGTGCGCTGGGGCACTGGATCGAGATTGAGAACAAGAAAATTGCACGGTATCAGTGTATTGTGCCAACCACTTGGAATTGTTCACCCAAGGACGACAACGGGGTTCCAGGGCCAATCGAGCAATCGCTTGTCGGTACGCCCGTGGCAGATCCAGCCAATCCCATAGAAGCCGCCCGGGTCGTGCGTTCTTTCGACCCCTGCATTGCATGCGCCGTGCACTAAAGTTTGCCGACACGAAAGGGATAACACTCATGAAGCAATTCGACCGCCGTGAATTCATGCGGATGGGTGGACAGCTGGCGCTGGCCATGGGGCTGGGTGCAGGCGCCACGCCGAGAATTGCCGAAGGACTTGAGGCGCTGGCCTCGGGTACGGCCCCCGTCATCTGGTTGCAGGGCCAGTCCTGCTCGGGATGTTCCGTGTCCTTCCTGAACAGCCGGGCCCCATCACCCTTTGCGGTTCTCACACAGTTCATCTCTTTGCGATTTCATTCCACCCTCTCGACCGCCACGGGCCATCTCGCCATGGAGGTTCTGCACAAAAGCTTGCAGGAGGGCGGTCACTTATTGGTGGTGGAAGGTTCGATTCCCGCTGGCATGCCCCGGGCCTGCGTGATGGGGGAAGAACCCATGACCGAGTTGGTAAAGACCGCAGCCAAGAACGCAAAGGCGGTGGTGGCTATCGGCACGTGCGCCTCCTTCGGTGGCGTGCCTGCGGCTGAAAACAATCCCACAGGTGCCATCGGGGTACCGGACTTCCTCGTGAAGGAGGGTATCACCACTCCTGCCCTCCGCTTGCCGGGATGTCCCGCCCATCCCGATTGGCTTGTTGGCACCCTCGCCTACGTACTGAAGGTGGGTCTGCCCGAACTCGACAAACTCGCGCGCCCCGTCATGTTCTACGGCCGCCTTATTCATGACCAATGCCCCAGATTCGCTGACTATGAGCGAGAGCGATTCGCGGAGAAATTCAGCGAGGACGGCTGCCTCTTCAAGCTGGGCTGCCTCGGGGTCTCCACAAATGCCGATTGCACCTACCGGCACTGGAATCGCGGCGCAAACACCTGCATCAAGGCGGGCGCACCCTGCATTGGTTGTGCATCGCCCACATTTGCCGCCAAGGCAAATTTACCGTTCTACTTGAAAGGCGTGGCCTCCGTTACGGAAGGAGCATAGTCCATGAAGCTGCACACCAAGCTCATTCTCTGGATTATTTCGGGCATTGTTATCGTGGTTTCTGCGGCGCAGGCTTGGCAGTACCGAACCAATGTGTTGCGCGTCAAGACGCTCACAGAAGCCCATATCAAGCTGCTCAACGAACGTGCACTGGAACACGCCAACGATGTCCGTTCCTCCGTCAGCGCGTCCGTGGTCGGATCGCTTGAACGTGGGGAAATGGATAAGTTCACCAAAATACTCACCCAGCAGACCGAAATTAAAGGTATGCTTGAGTATTCCCTCTTTGACCGCGAAGGCGTGGTCAAGTACTCCTCCAAACCAGAGTATGTGTCCCGGAAAATGGACGTT
>CAIZGN010000444.1 GCA_903932505.1 Candidatus Hydrogenedentota bacterium | reverse complement strand
ATGCGGCGCCGTGGCCTGCGAGGGCACCTTCCATGGGACGTCCGTCCCTAAAGAAAAGAACGTCGTTGGGTTGGAGCAGAATCGTGTTTTGTTTACTCATGGCTGGGTTTGCTTTTCAGCGTGTCAGAATTGGTTGGTGGTTTCGGCAGATGTCCGGTTGGCGAATGCAACCGTCTGGCAGAGGCCGATCACTCCCTGGAGCTTGGGAGTGGAGTCTTTCAAGTTCTTCAGATAGGCACCTAGACTGTTCGCCAGATCTTCAGCAAGGCAGGGTGAACGGTTCTGCCCCTGCTGGCGGCTGCAAACAATGGAGAATTCGCGCTTGATGATGTCATCAACGTGATCCTCGAACACCTGGACCCCGTGTGCCCAGACTTGCAAGCCGGACTTTTGGGACACGTAGGGCTCCAGAAGCTCCACGACGCGGTGAGGGAACTTCGAGCTTACCGCTCCAGAATTCAGGGCTTGGGCGATATCCGCATAAAGCTTCAACCCACCACTGGCCCATTTGCAACCCCACTCAATGCACTCCCCGGAACGTTTGAAGAGGGTGACGGCCACAGCACTGCGATCGAGAGCATTCTTGTTCTTGGCACGCTTTTCCGCCTGTTGTGCGGCCCTGACGACGTCCTGCAGGGGGGCTTTGAAGTGGGCTATGGCGATCCCGACGGAACAATCGGCGGCAGGTCCCGGGACTAGGAAGGGTATGAGTGACTGTTTGGCTTTGTCGTAACGACGGAGAAAACCATCCGAGCTGGGCAGGAGTGATTCACACGCTTTACCCCGAATCTGTCCGGTAATATCCTTTGAGCCTCTGAATGCTGCACGCAGGGCTTTGGCACAATCCAGGGCGGTATCCGCCGGAAGAAGGGCGAGGACATCATCCCCACCCGCATAAATCAGACGTCCATCGAAGCACTCCACAATTGGACGGGCGCAATGAAGGGCAAAGTTACTGAGGGCTTCACTGAATTGGAGATGGTAGCCGGGGGAAAGCGGTCTCCGGGAATTGAGAAAATCACCAAAGTTTGGCTTGTCGAAATAGACCTTGGATCCTTTTCTCTCAAGAGGTGTCCCTTCCCGGTAATCCGCCAACTGGCTGGAATAGATGGGAGACTTTTCCCCACTGATCCATTTGCCGATCTCATCACCATCCAAGGCAATTACTGCAAAATACTTCTCGGAGGAAGGTGTTTCCTCCGCAGTGTCATCATCCCCACAGTCGATCTCTGGTTGATGGGCTGCAACCCCGCGCGTATTTGGCATCGGAAAGCTGGTTGAGTCTGTCTTGAGGCCCCAAACTTTCTGTAAGTAGGCCAGATGCCAGACACGCTTCACCAATGTGGACGCGCTGATCCAATCCTCCCTCTTGAAGAGGGATTTCCAACGATCAACCTGAGCCCTTGCCATCCATTCGCGCCCGCCTGCGACGGCTTCTTCCCGGCCTGTGAGGGCATCCTTGGAGTTGAAGGCACCCACATTCCATCCCCCGGCAGCGGTGGCGGAAAAGTTCCGGGTCTGGCGCACGGCATCCAGTTCCCAGCCGTTCAGGGCCAGAACAATCGACCAACCCAGCCCCAGGTTGTTGAGCTTGGTCTTCGGATCGCCTGCCTCTTTGACATAGTAGCGACCATCACGATCCTTCACATCCATCTCCTGAGTAGCCATTTTGATCACCCTATCGACACGCTGCCGAGCGGTGACGATGGGCATTGCCCCCAGGGCTGTGAATGAATCCGCCAGCTTGAGCGCACCCTCAAGCGAATCCGGCCACGGGGTGGCCTGCCAGGAGATCGTCAGGAAGCGGCTGATCTGTTGATCGAACCTGGCTTTGCGGTCTGCCTCGGTGATGCCGGGTTCGTCGCCAGTAAGCCCCGCCTCCTTGCAATCGGCCCAGACAGAATCAGCGATGCGCCTCCATTCGTTCCGGATCGCTTCCGCGATCAGCTCGCCAAGCTCCTTGGCCCTGTCTGCAGGGACAATGGCCAGAAGGACGTTCGGAAGGTTTGGCGTCAGCATGTCCCGATCCTCCAGCCCCAGAGATTCCCAAATTGTTTTGTCCCCGATACTGGTCTTGGTCCAGAGGTCATCCCTCCAGTGAAGATCAAAAAGCGGCTGCCCCTTCAGGCTCGGGAAGATGACGGCATCCGGGCCGACTTCTGCCGAGAGAGCCTTCATCCCGGCAGCCATGAGCCATGAAAGGATGTAGCTGCCGCTCCAAAGATCGCGAACACTGCGTGCAGCTGCGATAAAATCCTGCACCGGACCTATTTGCAGCTTCAGGAAGGCCGGTTTTGGCTGGGCATCTGGATGCTCAGGATCGCCACAACCCGCGAGGGCGGAAACGATCTGGACATGGGACCAGATGGTATGGTCCGGGATGCGGGTGTCGGCCGGGAGGAAGGCGAACCGGGCATCCTTGTACACAGCGCGCTTCTCCCAGAGCCTCCAGTGGGCAAAAAAACGTGCCTGCCACCCCTTGCCGCAGGGGTCCCCCAGATCATCGCCGAACGGTTCGATAACCGGCTGAATTTCCTGGGCAACGGTGCTGGCCAGATCAGCGGTCGCGAACGGCTTTCCGATCTGAAACGCAAGCGGCTTCCCCTGCTCGCTTCCACCAAGTGGATGGTGAAAGCAGTTTGCCACGCCATCGAAGGCACATTCCGCACCGGAGGGGGGGGGGCCGGGGAATGGGAGCCGGTCCGCCGCGCTCACAGCCCAGTCGGAGGGTTTGCTGAAGTTTTCGGCCTCCTCATCCGAGAATCCGGCCTGGCACAGAAGGGTTTTGGACATCACCTCGTGATCCGGGGTTCCCAGGGCTTTGGTGGGGGCATCGTGAAGCAGAGCGAGCAGTTTGTGTTTCCAATTCATTTTCATGATAGCCTGATTGTGTCGTTCATGCAGGAGTCACTGTGCGACCTTCGCAACAACGTGGTCGTGTGTAAAGGGGATTTGAGTATCCGTTCAAAAGTTTTTCGATCACCCCGGAAGTATGGATGAGAATCGGGTGGATTGCGCGGATGGGGACGTCCGCCGACGTCCGAAGGTGATTTTGCACGGTTTTACATCAATGCGGCATTTTGCTGTAAAAAAGGGTGCCAGGATACTTTTCCACCGCTACGGTTCTGCTGTGTATCGCGTGTGCCATTTCGATATTTTTCACTAGCCATTTCGAAAAGCAAGAGGTAATCCTGCCAGCGAGCGGAAAGTGAACGGCACGCACCGGATGGAATCTGAACCGTATGCACCTATCAGGAAAGCTGACACGGGCGGCGGGTGAAATGTGATGAAGGAACAGGTTTCGGGTTTGGGTGAGTTTTAGTGTCATGGGGTGACGGTTTGTAACGGTAGGGTTCATGCGGCCTCCTTCAACTCGCGAAGGCTCCCATTGGAATTGTTGAAGATGCAAACACCCGACACAGGCTTTGCATCCCGAGGGCCGTTGCGGGATGTGAACCGCCCAAGGCCCAGGTCCCGGGCCTGAATTCCATATTCCCTGCAGAAGGCCTCCATGATGCTTTCCCCGATGGCATCCGTGACCAGTTGCGGCTGTGAGAATGACCAGCAAACCCCTGTGGTCCGGATGAAGCGGAGAAGTGGTTGCTGGCTGCAGGGGCTGCCCGTTCCATACGTGTTGGTGATTTCGGAGCAGCCACGCCTCCATCCCCCGCCCCTCGGCGTGGGATGTTCTCACCGCCTCCCTCATCTGCGCCATCTGCGGATAACCCAACCATCACCCTCATCCCACCCCCTACGACAACGGCGTTGTGCCCGAAAGCCCAGGGTTGCGCGGTTCCCCGCGCTACCCTGGGTCCAGGCCCGCCCCCGCCCGCTACCCCAAGCGGGGTAGTGCCGTCGCGGTAATATCTCAGGTCGTAGCTATCACCTGCAGCCCCCGCCTTTCGGCGTGGGGT
>CAIZGN010000443.1 GCA_903932505.1 Candidatus Hydrogenedentota bacterium | reverse complement strand
CGCCAGAGAGTTTGAATCTTTTGCTGATTCCGGAGAACTCGAAAAGGCAATCGATTTGCTGCCAATACTGGAACAGCAACTTAAAGAAGCGGTCGCGATTCTTAACAATCTGCTTATCAAACCACGTGTAAAGGAAAAACTATGAAACTAGAAGAAGCTCAATTGCGCTTGAAACCTTTCGTAGGTAGACGATTCGTGAATATACCCCAAATTGACGAAAGAACCGATCTTCAAACTGACAAAGGAAATGTCGGGAAAATACTTGAAATATTGCTTGGACTGGCTAATACCTCAGCCCCTCTCGATTTTTCAGATGGCGAACTAAAGACTAATAAATGCAGACAGGATGGAACTCCTATGGAGACCATTTTCATTAAACAGATATCTTCCACAATTGACATGCTCCTTTGCCGGGAAGCATTTGAATCCTCCGCACTTTATGCGAAGATTCATAATCTGTTACTTGTTCCTGTCCACAAGGACGGCATACAGGCAGAATGGATGTTTCTTCCGCCTTTACACTTTTCTCTCGATGATCCCTCCAACGCCACAATAAAGAAACAGCTAACCGAGGATTACTATTCTATCTGCGATCAACTTAACGCCCATATAGATAAATCCGGGAGTATACATACAGCAAGTGGATCTCTCATTCAGATAAGGAGTAAGGATGCGAAACCCTATAATTCAATATACTCAAATCTCCGTGGTCAATATGTCTCGAATAAGAACCATGCATTTTACTTTAAGAAGGAATTCATGCAGTGCCTGCAGACCCAGTCTCCAAACTATCCGTACCGTTGATAGACAATTCTGTAGTGAAGAAATTGGATTGCCTTACGTTGCTTATTGGCGCAATCATGTACAGCAATGCCCCAAATGAAACTCACAATGGAATTATGTATCGCCTGCTCCCTGGTTCTCCTTATGGCGGAACCCCATGGCGAACACACCATCCTTTGAATCTCCCCCTTTCACTATTGCTGTTTTCTGCGGGTGTTTGTCAATAACCTCCGCGAATGCAGCGCAGACCACAGATCCAAACTTGTCGAGGGCTTCGACCGGCTAAGCCCCGAAAACACTATATATATGATTATCGCTTGTAGGCTTCGATTAAGCCGTCCATCGCTCGACCCGTTTGTATCAATCGCGCCTCCGTGAAACCGGCGGCGGTGAGGGTGCTTTCGATTTCGTCGAAGGTGTAACAATCCCCGGAGGCCGTCGCCACCAACATGTTAATGGCGAAGATAGCCCCCGCAGGAGGCTGGGTTCGATCCACTTCCATGATGTGGTCGCGGATGAGTATGCGACCGCCGGACACGAGTGCGCGAAATGATTTTTTGTAGAGTTCCACATTCTGTTCGGGGCTGTTCTGGTGGATGATGGCGGATAACAGCACGAGGTCATGGCCGCCGGGGAACTCGTCCTCGTAGAAATTGCCTGCAGCCAGCGCGATGCGCGGCATGAGGTCGGTTTGACCGAGGCGTTTGCGCGCTAACTCAATCACCTCGGGGCGGTCAAAAATGGTGGCGCGCATGGTGGGATAGCGCCGGAGAAATGCCTCGGCATAGGTTCCAGTCGCACCGCCCACATCGAGCAGGTTCGTGGAGCCCGCAGCCTCGCATCGTTCGGCTATGCTCACCGCAAGTTTTTGGCCGATGACGTGCATGGCGGAAATGAAAGACTCGATTTCTTCGGGATCATGGAAAATTTCCGGGGTGCAGTCGACCGTGCCGACCCGCACGGCATCGGTGAGTCCGGACCAGCGCCCCCAGATGCTGGCCATGTGCCGGAGCATGGGGAGGGCGGTTCCGGGGGAATCCGCCGACAAGACTTTGGCGTGTTCCGGCGGGCAGGTGTAGCGACCATCGGTCTTGCACACCACGCCCATCGCGGCGAGGGCGTCCAAGAGGATGGCGGTGCCCCGCACTGACGTATAGAGAAGGCCCGCGACTTCCTCGAGGCTTTTCGGGGGGCCACACAGGTGGGTGAAGACATTCAGTTCAGCGCCGGTGAGCAGTATGCGCGATTCCATGAAGGCGCGGGAGGTTTCCATGATGCGTTCTGGGGTCCAGGAACTCATTGCTAGTCCTTTCCGGGGGCCGGGATTTTACAGGGGGATTAGACGGTGTAGGGTGCGCGATAGTTGGACTTCATCCAGGCTGGATCGCAGGAAGAATCGGCAAAGGCCAGCTTGTCCGGATCCCACTTGATGGTCTGGCGGTGATAATAGGCGAGGTTCATGAGGTGACAGCAGATGGCGCTGTGCCCGCCAATTTTCTCGTCGGTGATCGGAGCTTTGCGCGATTCGACGCAGTCGAGGAAGTTCTTTCCGTGGTTCTTGCTTTCGTACAGCTTGAGCTTGGCCTGGCTGAGGTATTCTTTTTGCACCATTTCTATGACGGATTCCAGGGAGCCGCCTTCTTCGCGCTTGGTGAATCCGGCGAGTTTCTTTCCGCCAAGCCAGAATTCAAACTGGCCGCGACTGACCCGCACTTCGCCATCGGCCCCGTAAAAATGGACGTCAAACCCGTCCCCCACCTGGGTGACGGTGATGCCGTTTTTGTATACCATGACGGCGTTCCGCAGGTCGTCGGCTTTTTCTGGCGGACGCACTTCAATGGGGCCGCTTTGATCCATGTCGAGGCCCCACTGCGCGATGTCGAAATGATGCGCGCCAAAATCGCAGACGCCGCCACCCCCGTATTCCCAATAGGATCGCCAGTTCGGGAAATGCTTATGCACGCCACGGGGGCTTAGCACGGAGTTGTAGGGACGCACGGGCGCGGGACCAAGCCAGCGTTCCCAGTCCAAACCGGGTTCCATGGCTTCTTCGGGGAGGTCGCAGGCCCGGCCGGGATCCCCCACTTTGCAGGTGACGTGGTCAATTTTGCCGATCATGCCGTTGCGCACGATTTCGCAGGCCACGCGAAACTCGGTCATGGATCGTTGCATGGATCCGGTTTGCACGATGCGTTTATTTTTCCGGGCGGCGTTCATGACAGCGATGGCTTCATGGATATTGTGGGTCAGGGGCTTTTCGCAATAGACATCCTTGCCACTTTCAAGCGCGGCGATGGTCGGGATCGCATGCCAGTGATCCGGCGTGGCAATGCAAACCGCATCGATGTCTTTCCGGTCGATGATTTCCCTGTAATCATTGTAGGCAGCGCATTGGGGCGCGGCGATCTCCGGATGCAGCTTGTAGAAGTCATTCACACGCTCCTGCGAAGCCGTGCGGCGGGTGGTGTCCACATCGCACACGGCCAACACCCGGCAGCGCTGGTGGTGCAGGAACCCATCAAGCAGCCCCCGGTTTTGGATGCCCATCCCGATGAAGGCCATATTGACCATGCTGTTTTGGGTGGTCTTGCGCGTGGTGGCGCATCCCGGGAGAATAAAAGGGGCCAGCGAGGTTGCGGCGGCCCGGGCGATGAACGAACGGCGTGAAAGTTTCATGACGTCTCCAGTTAATCTTGGGGTAAGTGTCAACTCGGTTCATATCTAAGCACTTTTGCGCTGCCGGACGCAATGTGTCTGCGTTGCTGTCTCCCTACTTCCGAAGCACGGCCTCATTTTGCATGGTAGTGCGGAGGTCTGAGTAGATTTTGCGGGCCTGCTGCACCCGCTCGAGGAGAGCGGGGCCTTGCTCGGCCAATTCGGTTATCGGGCGGCTGCCGTCTTTATCGCCGCGATTGTTGCGTCCGGCTTGGGCTTCGGCGACCAGATGCTCAATTTCGCCGAGGCTTTCCTCACGCTTGGTGATGAGTTCGGCGGCGCTGTCGTATTTCCAAAAGCGCAGTCCGTTGCGCACCACGTAGACGGGGGTGGTATGGGCGCGAGTGCCTTCCCTGCCTTCAGCGCGTGCGGCGATCCAAAAGCCGTGGTCGGATGGGATGGTGAAGTCAGCCTCGAGGCTGGCTTGATTCGGCTGGTCGGGGGTGATGGTTTTCACAGGGATCCCGTGGACGATGATTTCCAGTTTGGCGGGGAGGTCTCGGCGTCCGTCGCCCCAAGCTTGGGCATGGATTTTGAGGGGCCGGTCGTCTTTGAGCTTGAGTTCGTCGCCGGGGAGGGCGTCGTTGACGGTGAAATCGAGCATGAGTCCATTGGTGACGAAAGTGTTGCCGTGGCGGACGGCTTCAAACCATCGGTCGGCGGTGAATTTCTTTTTACCGACGTAGGCATACACGCGCCCCTCCCCCACGCTGCCGCCCCAAGGGACATCTGAACCCGAGGAGGCGGTGACTTTGAATCCGAGATTGAGAAAGTCGTAGTAGACGCTGGTGCCCAATTCCGCGAACTGCAGGAGTTCAACGAAGTCTATTTTTTCTTTCGGTATGTTGATGCTCATGTCGCGGTGCACGAGGAACATGTCGGAATTGACGTGGGCGTATCCGGAGAGCCCGCCCTGACGGTGCACCTCGTCGAAGACGGTGTCGTAGAGATAATACTGGTCGGTGTCACGGACCATGTGCTTGATGTTCATGGATAGG
>CAIZGN010000442.1 GCA_903932505.1 Candidatus Hydrogenedentota bacterium | reverse complement strand
GCCGCACCGCCTTGCAGCAGATGAGGATTTCATCGAGCGTCACCTCCAGCGGATTGTCGTGCCCCCACAGGTTGACGCCCACCGAATCGCCCACGGAGATGAAATCGACACCGGCGCGCTCGGCGATCAGCGCCATCGGCGTATCCCAGGCAACCACGCCGACGCTTTTCTTGCCATCGCGCTTCAGTTGCTGCAGCGCGGGTATGGTCATGGCTTCCATGCTCACAGCCATGGCATCAGCGATGCGTGGATGACATCCGGCACGCCCTGCCCGCCCACCGACTTGATCGCCAGATCCACGTCTTTGAGCCCGAAGCGATGCGTGGTGATTTTTTCCAGAGGAAAACGCTTGGAAGCCAGCTGCTGCAGCGCAAGCTCACAGGCCTTGTAGCTGTGGCCGCGTGCGCTGCGCAAGGTGACGTATTTGACGGTCATGCGCCCGATGGGGAAATTGGGGAAATCGGCCATCTCTCCCTGAACCACCATCACTCCCGCTTTGCGCTTCAAAGCCTCGATCCCCAGCAGAATCGGCAGCGTGCCGGCCCCCGCGGTGCAATCGAGGACCACGTCCACGCCCTTGCCCCCGGTAATCTCCTTGATGCGCGCCAGCGGATCTTCCTTCTGCACGTCGATGACGAAATCGGCACCCAGCGCCTTGGCAACCTCCAGGCGTGCGCCGTCCTTCGATGTGCCGGTGACAATGATGAGCGAGGCCCCGGCCTGCTTGCAGATGACGGTCTGCGAAAGTCCCTGTTGCCCCGGCCCCTGAATCAGCACGGTGGAGTTATAGCCGACTCCGCCTTCGAACAAGGACCATTCGATGCCATTGGCCATCGGCGTGACCACCCCGGCCAGTTCCGGCGATACGCCCTTGGGCACGTGGTGCAGCACCGCATTCCAGGGAAGGTAGACATACTGTGCGAAGCCGCCCCACAGGTGCGGCGCTTTCTCGGCCGAGGTATAGCCGTAGCGGATGGCATCCGGGTTGTAACGCCAGTCGGTGTTTTCGCAATGGCGGTACTGGCCGATGTGGCACCACTCGCACTTGCCGCACTCGACATAGTGCTCGACGAACACCAGGTCGCCTTCCTTGAAGCCCTTGCGCGCGGTGAACTCCTTGCCCGCCTTGGCGATGTAACCGATGTTCTCGTGGCCCATGATCACATGAGCGTTCGATGGCGGCGTCTTGTACAGCTTGACGTCGGTGCCGCAGATTCCGGCAACCTCCATTTTCATCAAGGCTCCGTCGGCGGGAATATCCGGCATGGGATATTCACGGATTTCCGTTCTGCCTGGGCCGATTCTTACCGCCGCTTGTACCTTTTCCACCTTGATATTCCTCCCTGATTATCTGTGTTTTTCGTCCGCCCGCCGTTTGACGAAGAGGGACGATTGGGCACATTTTCTCATGTAACCCCAGGGCCCAAGTATCGCCGCTGCACTACCGCGCGCAACTTTACCTCTCGGATCAATTCTAGATGTTGCACCCGGTAGCGGGACTGCGCGGAAAGTCCTAGTCCCCGTAATGCGTCCACATCCGAATGATTTTTACGATTTTTTCCTTATTAAGGATCTGATAGACCAACCGGTGTTTGAGGTTGATGCGCCGTGAATAAGCGCCTTCCAGATCGCCCACCAGCTTTTCGAATGGAGGGGGTGTCAGCAAGGGGTTTTTTGCCAGGACATCGAGCAAAGCCTCGGCCTTTTCCCGTAGTCCTGACTTTGCAATGTTCTTGGCATCTTTTTGCGCCTGCTTCGTAAACAGGATTTGCCAGGCCATAACCAGGTCTACCAGCCAGGATTCCTGGAGAGTTTGGCAACGGGCTCGACCAGGCCCTTGCGAATTGATTCACGCATGCCGGGGATTGACAGCAGATACAACGTTTCCTGGATCGCGCGCCAATCGTCTTCACCCACCAGGACGGCGCTATTTCGCTTGCCGGTAATCTGCACGGGTGCGTGGTGCTCTGCCGCCTCGTCGATGAGGCGATAAAGATTCGCGCGGGCGTCGGACGCTTTGAGTATCGTCATGACCGGATTCCATTTAAACGTACGTCATAGCGTACCATGAATGCGTTCTACCTGCCAACAGCGGTTCCCTGGGAAGCCCCTTGGTACCCTGCGGCGTATAGGGTGCGGCAATCGCTCGCTTCACGAAAAGTTTCACTCGAGCTCAGGGGCCGGCCATTTCATGGCCACCGCTCCGAATGGGGCGGTGCTGCCGCGAGATCAAAGCAGTGCATTCTTTGAAAGTTTCTGCGATGCCTCGAGAACCTTTTGCAACATTGTTCCCCCGGAAAGAGAATGGCTGGCATGGATAGGATCACCGTGTCGATTGAACATCGCGCCGGAGTGGTTTTCAATGTCGGGCGAGGCCAACAGCGGGAGGATTGTCTCGCTGTACTGCTCCACACTGGGGAACAGGGCCCCGACGAGCATCTCCGTCAGCTTCAGGCTCAGGGAACCCTGCCCCAGCGTGCCAGCGCGGATGTTGGATTTCAGAAGCCCCGGGTTCATCCCGTAAAAATTCACAGCCGGATAGCGCGCCGCAGCATCGAGGACCAGTGCCTCGTTGCCGATCACCGTATTGGAGTGTGCCGCCATCAGGCTGTAGCTTTTTTCGGAATTGAAATCATCCGGATTGCCTTTCTGGTCCGTCCCGGGGAAACCCCAGACGAAGACCCT
>CAIZGN010000441.1 GCA_903932505.1 Candidatus Hydrogenedentota bacterium | reverse complement strand
TTATCCTTCGGATCATCTATTTCTTCATTGGCTTGTTCGCCCCACCCACATTGGTGCTTATCTTTACCCCTCGGCATTCCGTGGGTCGCTCCATCTGGTCGCAACCGGAGTTGCTCTCGACGCTCGCGGTCGTATCCGTGGTATCTGCCGTACTTTCGACCCTCGTAGGACCCTATCTCTATCAGAAGCACACCCAGCGCGGACGCGGCGACCTGGAGTCAGTTCGTCGGGCCAGCCAATCGAGACTCGACGATGAATAGTTCGCAACGATAGACGCGAAGGCTACGGGGCGGCTTTAAACCCGGCCAGTTCAAAACAGGCCGCCTCATCGGCGTTGCGCACGAAGAGCCGCCCATTCGCCACGGTCGGATGATTCCACGTCTTGCCGTGGATAGCCTTAAAACGCGCCACTTCGTTCAACCGCTCGGGCACCGCCTGAACCAGAGCCACATCCCCCGCCTCGCTCAGCACCAGTAAAATATCCATATCCACGAGGAGCAGCAGCTGCCCACCATACCGCTTGCCATCCCACTTGCGCTCGCCGGTGGCAAGATCGATACACGCGAGACGGTCGCCGTCAAAGCCATAACAAAAGCCTTTGTGGAACACGCCATCGTTAAAATACGGCCGGTACTTCTTGGTGTTCCATTCTTCCGTCACTTCGCAGGCACCCGACTTGTTTTCGATGCTCAGCATGCGCGAACCCATGACGCCGGTGGCACCATACATCACATGCTTGTCGTCAAAAACAAGCGGCTGCACACAGCGAGGATTGTCCCGCACCTTCCAGGCGTTTTCCCACAAGGAAGCGCCGGTCTCCGGATTGAATGCCTGCATACCGAAATCGCTCACCATGAGTATTTGTGGAATGCCCGCAAGCTGCGCAAGATGCGGCGAACAGTAGCCCGACGTACCATGCCCCGAAAGCCAGCCCACCTCGCCCGTGGCCCGCACATACGAAATCACGCTCTTACCATCACCGCCGCACGTGAACTGAATGATGCGATCCGGCATGACCAAAGGTGAGCTCGAAAAACCATAGCCCGGCACCTTCGCCCCGGCGTCCTCCCCTACATTCCGCTTCCACACGACCGCCCCGGTAGAAGCATCCAGACATTGCAGCCAACCCGTTGCCCCCTGCGTGTAGAGTTTACCCTCGGAATAAACGGGTGTGGCCCGTGGACCCAACCCCATCGCATCATCATACTTCGCGGCAATCCGGTTAATCCATACATCCTCACCCGTTGCGGCCCGAAGACAGCTCACCAGCTCCTCCCCCCCCTGCTGTTCTTGGGTAAACACATATTCACCCACAGCGGTGAACGATGACCAGGCGGGTCCGACCTTCCGACGCCACACTTCCCTCGGCGGTGTACTCCATTCCGTCGAAAAAGAAACCCCGGCCAGGCGACCATCCCGATTCCGTCCGCGAAACGCGGGCCAATCAGCGCTGCCCACATTCGGCGGAAGTTCAGCCGTACCATGAACATCCGGGCGGGAAAGCGATTGCGAGCGTTCCTCTTCCGTGGGACTCCACCGCCACGAAACAATAGGGGCCAGATTGCCACCAATCGTGTCCACCCGCAAGGCGGAGAAAAACACCGCACACGAAAGAATGAATCCAACGGCCAGCCACCGCTGCACCGACCACGAAAGCCGACAGGTACCTGCCAACAGCACCACCAAGCCCGTCGTCGTCACCGGAAGTGCATACGCCAGAATAAACGGGCCGTTCAGCACCTGCGCCTTCACGACCAGAAAAAGCGAAGACGCTATCAAAATCGGGCCTGCGAAGCGGTCAATCATAGGCGTACGCGACCCAATCAGCCACCAAAGCCCCAATAAAGACGCGCCCACCACGGGGGCAAAAACCAAGCCAACAAAACTTTCAATATTGGTGGAACCGAGCAAAATAATGCCAAACGTGACACCAAGCTGAAGCGCAACAACAAGCAAGGCGGGCCAAATCCGCAATCGAACAGCCCGATTCTCCTCGCCTTCGTCAACAGGAAACAGGGGTTCTGGATGGGGTGCGTCTTCAAACATTGCCGATCTCCATGGTAATTAAAGTCCCACTCAGGCAATATAACAGCCTGACCGCGACACCCCCACAGGCGATTGTAGAGTGAACTCCAACGAAAAACAAGATTCCCGCGTGCAAAAAAGTTCAATTCGCATCTCCAGAAATCAATGTGCTATACTTCAAAACAAGTTCGGGGCGTGGCGCAGCCCGGTAGCGCACCTGCTTTGGGAGCAGGGGGTCGGAGGTTCGAATCCTCTCGCCCCGACCATATAAGATCCTTCAGGCTATTGACTTACAGAAGTTAGTCGCTGGCCTTTTTTGTGCAGAACGGGCAGGGTGTAACAGATGGTGTAACAACCCGCCTCGGCTTGCGCAACCCCCTTGGGG
>CAIZGN010000440.1 GCA_903932505.1 Candidatus Hydrogenedentota bacterium | reverse complement strand
GGTAGAGAAAGAACGGTTTTGCGTGATTGCGCTGAATGAACTCGAGAGCGGCGTCCGTCTGCACATCCACGCGGAACCGGTCATCCTTCACCCACTCGCCTGTGCGCTTCAGCTCTTTTCCGCCAGGAGTGAAGTTCGCATAGTAGGCGGACATGTTCCCCACGAAAAACTCGTCAAATCCCTGCCCGTGCGGATAGTAGGCCAGGATGTCCGCTGAAGGAATCAACGCCTGGCCCCGGTCGTTGCGCTTCACGTCGGGCATGTTTTTTGCAATCCATTTTGCGCTCTCCCAGTTGGGATCCAGATGCCACTTGCCCACGAGGCCGCTGACATACCCCGCCGCGCCCAGGCGCTCGGCGATCGTCACCTCCTCCAGAGGCAGCGGGCAGTCCGGAATGGTATCGAAACCGAAGCGCTGCTGGTAACGCCCGGTGATCAACCCGGCTCGCGAGGGGCTGCACTGCGGAGCGGTAATATAACCTGCCGTGCAGCGCACTCCCTCACCGGCCATGCGATCAAGATTCGGAGTGAGAACATCCTTCGCCGCACCCTGGCATCCCAAGTCTGCGAAGCCCTGATCGTCGGTCAGAATGACGATGATATTCGGGTGTCTTGCATCCGATGCCTTGGCACTCATGCCCGGCAGGGTCACAAGAATGAGAAGGGTCAGAAGCGGGAGAGCACGCATGAAAAATGGAATATGCAAAGATGACAGTCTCATTCCCCCTGAGGGGCCGGCGCGACCGGCCGGAAGTGCTGGTGCGTGAGGCTCTGCCACGTCTGGCCGGACTCATACATGTTGCCCAGCCACATGGGCTGCGGCAGCCAGGTGCGATATTGATTTGCCGTGGTCCATGCGTTGCCTGCCGAGGCGAAGTCACACATCGTCAGTGGTTGTGTCTTTCCATCCACAACAAACGGCACATCAAAAGCCACCCATGCCCCGATTTGCGCGGCCGCCTTGGGATTGGGCTTGAGATCAATGAATGGAAACGCGCTGCGGTCGAGCATCGCCTTGGTCTCGCGATTCGAGTCCGGCGCCAGGCGGTTATCCAGAGCAAGGACCAACGGCCCCCGCATCACGGCAAGCTGGCCGTTGCCATCCGGCGCTTCAAGGATCCGTCCGCGCAGATCCAGCACAAGCTGCACCTTGTCGCCATTTTTCCAAGTCCGGTTGATCTCCGCATAGGTGCCGGGTTTGGCCTCCACGGCTTCACCGTTCACCTTCAGGCTTGTCCTCTCGCTCCATGCCGGAATGCGCAGGGCCAGAGTGAATGCCTCCGGCTTGGCGAGTTTCAAAGTCAGATCGACCGTATCGCCCACCGGGAAATCCGTCTTTTGGGAAACAGTGATCACTTGTCCCGAGGGAGAAGCGATCTCCGCCGAGCCGGGGAAGTAAAGATTAACCACCGGGCCTGCATTGGAAGACATGACCGCCCATTGCGGAGCCAGAAGCAATGCCCGAGGGCCACTGACGACACAGCAGCTCAATCCCACGTCATCATGCTGCATCAGGCTCGGGACGCGCTCGCCATTGACGCCGCTGAAGTAGGCCCACCAGGAACCGCCGGGCATCTGGGCCCCGAGC
>CAIZGN010000439.1 GCA_903932505.1 Candidatus Hydrogenedentota bacterium | reverse complement strand
GGGATTTGGGCTGTGCTTTGCACCGCCTTTTTCGAATGGGGATTTGGGCTGTGCTTTGCACCGCCTTTTTCGGAGGGGATTGGGGCGTACTTTGGGTACGCACTCGGGACAAAGAAACAACCGCACCGAACGCGTAAACGCCTCGATGCGGCTGGATAGGCTAGCCGGCCATGGTTCCTGAATCTATTCCTTGGAGACCCTCATCTCGGGAGGGGCCCGCGCCTTGGAATTCAGGAATACTCCACTACGTCCGCAATGCCATCTACCGGCCACGAGGGGCCGGCGTCATTCCAATAAGTTCGTCTAGTACCGGCGAGGGGGGCGACGATTTTCGCGCGGACGCGCTTCGTTCACCCGGAGAGAGCGCCCATCCAGATCCGTCCCGTCCAGAGACTTCACCGCGTTATTGGCTTCCTCTTCATTGGTCATTTCAACGAAGCCAAACCCGCGGGAACGCTGGGTGTCCCGATCCAGCACCACCCGTGCAGAATCCACCCGGCCATACTGTGCAAAAGCGCGATTCAAGGAATCATCCGTGGTTGAAAAAGACAAATTACCCACAAAAATATTCATGCTCCAACGCACTCCTTCTACCAGTCGTGCCACCTTGCGACACGACCGCGTTACCATGCCGGCTCCGAGTACGCTGCTTGCCAAGGCGCTACGGATTACGCAGACCACACTCATCGACTCGACACACTGGCCCGCATCAAGAGGTCCACATATGCCTCTCCCTGCACGCCTACGACTTTATCCTATCACATTACTAAAAAGAATGCTAGCCCCTTAAAGAAAAATCTTTGATGGCGGTTTGTGTTGAAGCA
This sequence comes from Candidatus Hydrogenedentota bacterium, assembly GCA_903932505.1. Lineage (GTDB taxonomy): Bacteria > Hydrogenedentota > Hydrogenedentia > Hydrogenedentales > CAIZGN01 > CAIZGN01. Next base: position 2,690 of record CAIZGN010000439.1, on the reverse strand, counting down.
ATGCAGTAAAATGCGAAAAACTGGGCGGATTTTTGGCTTCTTTCGCAGGGGTGGAGATTGAAAGAGACGCGTCTCAATGGGAGATTGTCTCGAAAAGTCTCGCTTTATTGATCAAGCCGGATCAGGGGTTTTACTGGTCGTTTGCCGGTGGATCTTGTGTGGGTTTGGTGGATCGGCCCATGCGTTTGGAGAAGAATGGATCGACCGATGGGACGTCTTCATCCAGTGGGGATATGGCTTTCGGGCGCGCATTCTCGGCAGCGGCGCGGGCTGCAGCGGCGTTCACTGCGGTCACAGGGCGAGGCTCTGGGGCGTCTGCCGGCTCCTGCTCGTCCTCTGTTTCTTCAACTGCCAGCGCGTCTTTGAGGTGGCGAATCTCGTTGATAGCCATGAGTCCGAAGCGCGAGTCGGGCACCCGCTCAATGATTTCCATGAGGTGACCGGCCGCCGCACTGGGATTGCCCAGCACGGTCTCGGTAATCTTGGCCAACTGGTAGGTGGCTTCCGCCCAGACCAGTCGCTGATGCACAAACCGCTCGGCCATTTCCTCGAGCAGTTGGACTGCCTCTTGGGGACGGCCTTGGGTCTTGAGCAGCCGCACCGCCTCAAACAAGGCGGAGGATTGATTGCTCGTATAGGTGCGATACAGCTTTACCGCGCCGTCAATATCGCCGTGCAGGGCTGCACGTCGAGCCGAGGAGAATTCGCTGAATTCCTCAATATGTGCGCTGAACGGCCCGATATGATCGGTAATGTTGGTGGAGAATGATTCCAGCACCATGTGTCCATAGTAGGCGGCGGGGATAAACCAGAAGAGGGCGCACCACAGAAGAATACTGACCTTCTCTTGATCTGGAACCCCTTGATAGAACTCGCGCGTAAACTCCATGTAGCAAAGGAACATTGCGATCCATAGGCCCACGGCCCATTGCGGCGGCGTGGGGTCATTGTTGACTGCCCAGCGTCGCTTGATGCTATAGCCTATCGCAACCAGAATACTTGCGCTGGCGATCAATAATGCAAATTGCCCTGCCGTGGGCCAATAGCCCGGCAGGTAATCGGTCAATGGTACATATACGGCGTCGAGTGCTTCGTTCATCGTCACCTCAATCTCGTTTGGGAGTGGAACTCCCGCCTACGGTGCGCGCGATTACGCCCATGCGCGTCCAACGGCCTGACTCTAGTATACGGCTTGTTTGCACAGTCGTCAAACGTTTTGTGCGAAAAAGTTTGACGACCACGAAAAAAGTCGGGGGATTGGTGGCGGGGAGCTGAATATTTCAGGCATACTCTACGCCAATGCAACCGGGATCGCAGCGTGCGGCCCCGTCAGGAGACTCCTCTCAGATGTCCTCAACAGACTTGACCAGTCCTGACCTCAGCCACGAGCAGCGGATGTGGCGCTGGCGCATTTTGATTTCGACCTATTGCGCGTATGGTGGCTATTATTTCTGCCGGAAAGTCTTCGCCATTTGTAAACCCGACCTGGTGAAGGAATTCGGGGTCACCATGCAGGATGTGGCCGCGCTTTGGGTGGCCTATCTCATCGCCTATAGCGTTGGTCAATTTATCTGCAGCTATGTGGGGCGCAAACACGGGCCTCGTTTCCTTCTGTTGAGCGGACTGGGCCTGTCCATTGCCTGTAATCTTGTGTTTGGGATTACCAATTCCTATTGGACCTTCATGGCGTTCATGATTTTCAATGGCTTGTTTCAGGCGAGTGGATGGCCTGGTTGTGTGGGTGGCGTCGCCCAGTGGCTTCGGGAAAAAGAACGCGGTTTCATCATGAGTATCTGGTCCACGAACTATGTGCTGTTCAGCGCGCTGGTGAAGGGACTGGGTGGATTCTTATTGGGTGCCTATGGTTGGCGTTACGCCTACTTTGGCTGCACCTTGGCGGCTTTTGTGGTGTGGTGGCTTGTGTATTTCTGGCAGCGAAACCGTCCGCAGGACGTTGGGCTCGAGTCCATTGTTGCGGAAAACAAGAGTGAATCCGCCTGCCAAACAAAGGCCGGGTCTACGATTTCTTTCGCCGACTACCTGCGCGTACTGGCCAATCCCATCGTACTCCTCATGGGCGTCGGGTACTTCTTCTTAAAGTTCCTGCGCTATGCACTGGATTCTTGGTTGCCCACCTTCTTGCAGGTGGAAGGCTTTGCCAGTGACAAGGCGGCCTATTATTCCAGCATCTTTGAATGGGCCGGTTTGGCCGGTGTCATTGTGACCGGATATCTTTTTGACCGGTATTTCCAGCGTCGGTGGGCGACCCTGTGTCTGGGCATGTCTGCGGGTATGGTGGCCGGTTACCTGTGCGTCGTTCAGTTCGGGGCGAATCCCTACGCCCTCGCGGTCTGTTTTGGATTGGTCGGATTCATGCTGATGGGACCGGATACCCTCCTCTGCGGTGCGCTTGCGGTTCAGGTCGCCGGTGAAAGCAACGCGGTGGCTGTGGCCGGTATCGTCAACGGAATGGGTAGCCTCGGCCCGGTGCTTCAGGAAATCGTCATCGGAAAATTGATGAGCGCCAAAGACCCCTCCTTGAGCATGCTGCGCGCCAATTATCTTGCGTTGGGGATGAGCATCGGTTTCATGGCTGTGATGATTCTGGCGCTGCTCATGAGCAGATCCGCCACACGAAGAAAGGCCAAGAACGCGTAACCCGAAACAGCCCGGCGAGCCTCACCGTTTCG
>CAIZGN010000438.1 GCA_903932505.1 Candidatus Hydrogenedentota bacterium | reverse complement strand
TAATTTGGGTCGGGATCCAGGACGCCCATGAAACGGAGGCCGGTGGGGCCAGCCAGTTCGCCGGGGTAGAAAAGCACGGCGGGCACGGTAATACGCCCCTTCATCTGCTCCAGTAGCGCGTGAGAACGGTACACCGGGAAAAGAGCGCCGGTGCGACTCAGAAGAACCACATCCTTGAGCGGGTTTTGGTCTTTGGGGAGGCGCTCGGCCACCAGCTCCACCAATGGCTGTGAAGATTCGAGCAGGCTGTGAATGGTGTCCACCATGGTCGCAACACCCGTGAGCGCCTCCTCTTTCAGCATGTCCTGCGCGGTGTGGCCCTCCTGCGAAATGGCGGCCATCAGGCATTCTGCCAGAGAAATGCGGGTCACCCGTTTACCGGCATTTTCCAACCGGGTGACGAGCAGATCCAGTTCGGCCCGGAGTTCAAACTCGGCGTCAGGCGAATAATGGAAGATGGCATAGGGCATGTCGTGATAGGCGCTCAACTTGCCCCTCGGGTCGGGGCTCACGAGGACCGGCTCGAGGACAAGTTTAAGGCGTTCCTTCCAGTTCATGACACGAGGGATTGGGCGAATTCATTTAACGAAGCATATGGCAAAGACAGATCGCGCACTGTCCCCGCCCGTTCATATCGCAAGCGGTGGAACTGGTGTAAATTTAGCAGCTCTTGTTCCACCTGGTAGGGGCGCATCAGAAAAAGCCTCCACCGATCCGACGAAATCAACCGTTCCGCGCTCAGAACCTGTTGCCCAAGGCTATAGGTGGCAAATAGAAACGCATTGTCGGGGATGGGTGGATGACAGAGCTCGCGGCGTGTGGTGCCTCTGAAGAATCCAAATTCCGCAGTAGCCCTCAGGAGGTCTCGACCCAGACGGCGAACCCCATAATCTGACAGATTCTCTTTCAAGACACCCTGAGACTCCAGTTCACGAACGAATGGGATGACGTCATCCGTTGTGAACACTGCAATACCCTCCTCAATCCGGGGAAAGAGGAATTCAGAAACAAACGACGAATAAAGACCGTCGGTGGTGCCGAGGTGCCACAGGAGACAGTATTTCCAGATGTCAACGCTCAAGCCCCCTTTTGCCAGGACGACAAGGGGAAGAAATGGATCGCCGCTTGAGAATCGATTGGAGATGGTCGCGGTGATCTCACGAAGCCACGCCATATTTCTGGCGCCGATGGGGTTGTTGGCGCGAATGGCTTCGATGTTTTCCTGCAGTGAGCACCGTTCATCCCAGTGCGAAAACACGCGGTAAGTCTCCTCCACAAGAACACCTTTGCGGATCAGGCGCTGAGAGTATTTCAATTTGGAGGGAGCATCCATGTTCACCTATCGGCTCGAAGGTAGGGTATCGCGAGCTTGTGTTTCTCCCCCTTGGAAAAGGCGGCTGCGAGCAGCATCGCTGTTTCGGGAGTGACGTTCCCCGTGCCTGGAAGCGCCACCGCCATTCCCTCGGCTGACCGCCGAAGCCCACTAACGGCCTGCACAGTCCCGGCATCTATAATCTCCAACTCCTGAAGGTGCTTTAGGAGATCGCCGGAGTTCCGGGGCGCAAGTTGATCGAAAAAGGAACCCCAAGTGCTGGAACTTTTGCACCATCCGGACCATTGACGTGACAGGGCGTCCTCCAACTCAGCAGGAACCCGCCAGAGCGTAAAGCAGGAAGGAGGTGAGAAAACCGCTTCACACCGTGCCGAAGCAACGGCGCAGGCGATCCTGGCCTGCGCGAACCAATGGGTGACCGGGAACCCTCTCGACAGGACCGCACTGCCCGAGCGCCCAAGAATTCCCTGGGTATTCCACCACCCGGCACAGTCCATCTCACCATAGCGCGCAACGGTCAACCGCAGTTTCAATAGATGATCAAGGTCAACATTCATGCATCGTTGGATGTGAATCCTTTGCGGATGGGTCTCAACTTTAGGATGGCCTTGGATTTCGGGGGGGGCTCATGCTCCTGAGCCGATTCAGCGGCAAATCCCCCACGGTGCGATGATCGAGGTGGAAGTGATGCAATCTCCGGTAGGGACCGACATTACACCATGACAGGGGCCTTCGATCTAACCTCTTGTAAATCTCATCCACCGTTGCACTAAGGTGCACGGTGATCTCATCGACAGATAGACAACGTTTCTGCATTTTGAGCACCTTTCACACTCATCCATGATTGTGGATAATAGCCAGACACCATGAAACCTATTTAGACATCCTAGGGGGGGCATCCGCAAAAGCCAGCCTAAATCGTCTCCAAATGGCGTCACACGGCGCGATTGTCTTGTGGACCGATCGGAGGAAAACTCAGAACGCCTCGGAATCAGGATGGAACCAGCAAGTCGAACCAAGGCCCGATTCCCTTTGAGCCAAACAAGATGGTTGGCATTGAACTTCTCACCCCAGAGCAGGCAGTTTTGATCTCCTCGATGGCATCGACAAGGCACAAAACACTGGCGTGTTGTCGAGTTGAGAGCAGCCGACCTCCAGCGGGGGCCAACCTAGTCCGCGAGCTGATGGGGGACTGAACCCGGCCAGCCATCGGTAGGCTCAATCCTGAGGCCTGGCATGGGGCAAGACCCCGGCAGCCTGAAAACTACCAGACGGACACATGAATGCCCGAGCCTTCCGATCTGGGAGGCCTGAAGAAGGTTTATACCATGTCTTCTTAACAATCGGTAGAATGCGTCAAACTGTAGCGTTTGCTTGTTCGTGCATCCAGTGGTGAACAAGCGACAGGACTCGTGTCGGCATCTCCCAGAAGGGCCGCAGGGCTTCGGTCAGTGTCTCCTCCAACTCTCCAAGGCCTTTGAAGCGCTTGTTGCTCGTCACATCCTTTGCCTGATCCCACAACCCCTCCACCGGATTGAGTTCCGGGCTGTAGGGAGGCAGGGGAAGCAGGTGTATCCGTTCCGGCAGGGTCGCGTCGCCCGCTTTGTGATGGAATCCCGCCTGATCCCAGACGATCACGTGCCCGGCCTCCAGGTCACTATTGACGATCTGCTCAAG
>CAIZGN010000437.1 GCA_903932505.1 Candidatus Hydrogenedentota bacterium | reverse complement strand
CCCGCTCCTGCCCCGGCACCGGTTGCGCCCCCGCAAGCGGCCGCTCCGGCCCCGGCGGCCCCCGCACCTGCGGCGGCAGCTGCGGCAGCTGCTGCGCCAGCTGAGGCGACCCTGTCCCCACTGCAGCAGAAACTGGTGGGAACGTCTTGGAAGTTGGATGAAGTTGAAGCTGCCTTTATTGATGGCACCAAAGTGAAACTGAAAGGCGGTCCGCTCAAGGATCTGCTGCCGCAGGGTCTGGACGCCAAGTACGCCTACGAGTCTGATGCAAGTGGCAACGGTGTCATCACCGTTTCGGCACTGGGTCAGACCAAGAAGGGCACTTGGGACGGCGAGAAACTCGTCGTGGACGGTGTGGCCGGTGTGAAGCAATAACGGCAATTTGTTTGAGCAGGCGGGGGAGAGAATTCTTCCCCGTCGCTCTTTTTTTCGCCCATAGATAAACAGAAAGCTGTAAGGATTGCGCCGACATCAGTCGGCGTTTTTGCTGCTATGCGGGGCATGGATTCAAAACAGCGACTGTTCCACTCGACGCCAAATCAGAAACCGGGCACGGCAGGCGAAAAAAACTGGGAGAGAATTTCTCGCTCTCCCGACTGTCGTTTTCCGGTTACGTGATTTTTCAGTCGTCCCCGAAGTGGGTGGGGGAGTCCACATCTACTGCGCCACCGTCTTCAAAGTTCAAGTCTTCCGGGATTTCGAACTCGTCAGCAACGGCGGCCTCATCATCCACGATGATATCGGAGTCTTCCGCACCGACCACGTCCGCAGACGAATCTTCGTCACTGTAGGCGGCCAGCCCAGGTGAAATAACCACAGTCTCTTCGCTTTCAAAGCCTTCCTCGAAACCTTCGTACTCGGTGCTCATATCCTCTTCCGCGAACGATTTCTCAGGCTTCTTAGTGCGCCGCTTAAGGGTGGGGGGTGCCTCCAAGGGCGAGGCTACGCTGCCCAAACGCACGAGTTTCTGGTCCTCGCAATGCGGACACTTGAAACCCAGTTTTTCCGCACCCCATTCAACGTACCGGGCATCGCATTTCGGGCAATGAAACTTAATGGGCATAGACGCACTTCCTCACTCTTCGTTGTCATTCCTCTTCGAATAAATCCGCCCCATTTCCATGAGGCGTGCGATTATAACAGAATAAAACCCACAAAACGCAACCCGGCGAGCACCATTCGGTCGACTATATTGCGCTTAGTAAAAAAAGCCGCCCCGCGACCGTGGCAGGTCGCGGGGCGCAAGGCTAAAAGTAAACTACGGTGTTACAGTGATGGTGACTGGTGTCACGGGGTATTTCGGCAAAGTGCCACTAATGGTAATGGGGACCGGCAGCGTGTTTCGGTCAAACGCCGGGTCAAGCCGCACATGGACGGTTGTTGAACCGGGATAATACACGATTCCGCTGAGGCACGGATTCCCCGCATCGTCCTCCAGATAGACGCCATCGGGGACCACGGAGGTCACCTCCCAAGGCATGAAGCTCTGGCCAAGATTGGCGATGACGAAGGTTCCCTCTTCCAGCAGCGGCGGAATGGAAACCGCAGCCGGTGTCACATCCAACACAGGCGCGGGGATATTAAAGTCGAGGGTCACGGTATCATCGCTTAAAATGGGTACCCAGCATCCCAGTGGGGGTGTGAAGAACAGGCAGGAATCAAAGGCCCACGAGAACACCAGTTCGGCGAATTGAACGCCCGGATCCAAGTGTCCGCGATCGAGTGCCACTGGCAAGGAGCTGGGCCAGAGGGGACTGTATGAACTTCCCGTGACATCTTTGTCAAAAATGAGCGCGCTGGCTCCTTCGCCACCGGTGACGGACCAGAACAAGGACACGTGCTCGCTGAGCGGGGTGGGGTCATACCAGCTGCCGCCCATGTTCCACACATTGAGGTACAGTTCGCTCACGGTGTCCGGAATCGCCAGATGGGGATTCAACCTCACCACTTCGGACTCGGGCTGCGATTCGACCACTTGGGAGGGCAGTGTTTCCGTCCAGGTGTACCCTGGAAGTGAGGGGAAGGAGGTCGCCACAAAGGGTGAGGCATGAACCGTCATCGCATCCGGGCAGGTGAAGTTCTTGCTGTCCTTGGATACCCCGCCGTCAAAATATCCCGCCTCCACGATTTCCATGTGAACCACGAAATCGCTGGCAATACCGGCGAAGGTGAACCGGAACAGGTCGCCAAATTCACCGTACTTGACCGGGTTCTTCGGGTCGGGCTGCGTTACAGGTGGATAATCCGCCGTGACTTCCCACACCGTGCCCTGTGCCGGAACGGGTGTTGCGCCGGTGATGGTCAATCCAAATCGCTCCGGAGGTATCATACCCCCATCCGGTCCGGAAATTTGCGTGAGGTTGGCCTGATTAAACGGCACATCCGCCAAGTCGCCCAGGTTCCGGAACCGGAACCGGAATTTCATGTGGTTGATATTGCGCGGCATGTAGTCGGCACGAACCACGACATCGGCGGTTCCTGTTGCCGCATCCCAGCCCTTGTCGGTGCGCAGACTCACTTGACCGAGACGGACATCGCCCACGATGGAATCATAGAAGAGCCCTGCGTGCGTGATCGATCCACTGATATCGCCCTGCTCAGGGAAACACTGACCGTCCTGATCGTTGGGGTCATTGAAGGTGGGGCGGAGGTCGGTTTTCACGCCGCTGCCCTCGCCAAGGGTCACATAATTGAACACGACCTGCGACTTGAAGTCTTTGGCCACGGAGCTGTCGCACGCTTCCCCGGTGTCCTCACACCAATCCAGCAGGTCTTCCTTGACGGGAACCCGGATATAGCTGCCAAACGCATCGATGCGGTCGGTTTTTCTGCCACGGGTGGAGTAGAAATGGCCGCCAGTGTCAGTCGCAATGCGAATGAGGCCATCCGCCTGCACGGAGTTGCCCCAACCGATAAAGAACGGCCGAACCCGCATGTTGGAGAGATCAACGATGACATCGTTCATCAGACCGGGCGGGGTGGTTAGGCGACCGTCCGTGATGCACAACAGACTGCGGTCGTTGGAGTCGTCGAAGGGCAGGAAGCCTTCCTGATAATCCAAGGAATACAACACAGAGCCTGCCTCCACCAGCGCGGGATACAGCGAGGTGGCACCATGGTCGATCACCTCAACGCCGGCAAGTCGATCCAGAACCGCGTTATGGTCGTAGGTAAACAGAGGCTCGGTACCACCCTCGACCATCCGGATGGAGGAAATGCCTCGTTCGTTGAACAGGCACAGGCCAATCCGGTAATTGGGGGGCATCTCAGAAATAATATGCGAGACGCACTCTGTATAGAGCGTCTGCAGCGGGTCGTCCACTTCGCCCTCACCCGCTTCCACCCGCGCCACGCGTGCGGCCTCCGCCATACTTCCTGAATAGTCCAGCAGCAGAAGAAGTGTTCCGCGAATACGGCTGACCGGGGTGAGGTATTGCGCTGACTCCACCGTTTCGACCTGCTGGTCATTCTCAAAAATACCGAAGAGCGGCGCAAACTTGTCCAGTTGGCTATCCGCAATTGGGATGGTCCGATACTGAATGTCCCGCATCATCAACACATAACGTACCTGCGACGGAATCCGCAGTGCGGGCACGGCGGCCTCCAAGGTGAGACCGGCCGCAACGGCAGTCACCTCCACCTCCACGGGTGTGACATCCTCGCGGGGAACCTGCACACCGCTCTCCATGCGGAAGGCACTGATGATAAGCTTGGCCGAGGCGCTCTTTGCGTCAAGGGCGGAGCGGTCAATGGACACGCTCAGGTACTTCCAATCCTTCTCCGCACCGGCGGGTGTGCCTTGGCTCTGGCCGGTGTCCGGGGATACGGACAACCAGTCCTTGGTGGACACCACTTTGAAGTCCAGGATCTCGCCCGGATCACCCAGATTCGCCACGCGCAGCACATCCGAACTCTCGGTGCCGCCAAAACCAAACTTGTCCGGTTGCATGCCGACAATGACGCTCTTGGGCACCTGTACATTGAGGCTCAGCGTGCGCTCGGGCATTTCGGGGTCATTGGTGAAGATGGTGACTAGGAATTGCCGACCAAGATAGTCCAAGCCCCTCCGATCCACGCTGAAATTGATGACCGTCTGTCGGCCGGGCAGGATCTCGCCCTGCTGCGGGGTCAATGCGGTAATCCAATCGGGCTTATCGGCCAGCCCGAAACTCCACGACAGGAGTCCCTGTCCAAGGTTGCGCAGGATGAACGATGCATCATCCTTGCCGATGTCCACGCTCACATACGGCACGCCCTGCTCATCCAGCGGCGCGTCGATCGCGAAAATCGGCAGGGGCGGACTGTAAAACTTCACAGTGACCGCCTTGGTGTCAACCACGCCGCCCGAACCCACCACATTAAGTGTGTAGGAAGGCGATTCTTGCGCATTCAGGCTGCGGTCAATCTCAACCTTGAACCAGTCGGTGTCCGTGCCGGAGACGATGCCGGAGAATTGGTTTGGCACGCTGGCGTCGATGCCCGCGTTATCCGGCGTAATCTTCAGCCAGGCAGGGAAGGTCGTGGTGTCAATCGTCCAGTTGACCGTGCCCCGTCCCGGATTCCATATGGCCAGCAGTTTCGGAGAACTGCCGCTTGCCCCAAAGTCAAAGGTCTGGGTGTTCACATAAAGGGCCGGTGCCGGCACGTTCATGGTGACGTACACTTTGCTTTCGACGCCCTGATAGCTGAGCAGCACTTCGGCCGCGTGAATACCCAGCGCGGTATCCAGCGGGGTCGCAGTCAACAGAATCGTTTTGGTGCCCTTCTGCGGCACTTGCCCCGCGAGGGCATCGGCGGTCAGCCAGTTGGGTTGCGAGGATGCCGTCGAGGTGTCTGTGATGGCCACTGTGTAGGGCGTGTCAACCCCGCCTGAATTCGCGAGCGTTATTGTGCTGGTCTGCACGCCACCAAGCATCTTTCCGAAGTCAATCTGCATGCTTTGGGGATCGCTGACGGAAACGGTGGCACCCGCCACCTTGATGGTCACAGGGATGTTCGCAACATATCCGGTTCTGGAATCGGTGATCTGAATGGTTGCGGAGTGATCCCCGGGGGCCAGACCGACGGTGTTGGCCAGCAGCGCAAGCGTTCCGATGCTCAAGTCCTGCGGATCAGGGGTGATGGTGGCTGTCAACCACGAGGGTAGCGCACCCACCACCAATTGTAGCGGGGTGCCTTTGTTGCCGCTGTTTAGATCAACGGACTGCAGGCTGCTGCTGGTGATAAGCACGCTTCCAAAATCAACCTTTTCAGGCAGAGAGGCGGTCGCAGCCGAGGGCACGTCCAAAGTCACGGGAATGACGGTCGCGGTGCCTGTGGCTGGGCGAACGCGCAAGCCCAGATTCGTGTAGGTAACCCCGCTGAGCCCCGCCAGGTTGGCGGTCAGCTTCACGGTGTCGGTTTCGGTGGAGGTGTCGCCTTGCACAGAAGCCAGCGTCAACCAGGTCATGTCCTTCACCTGATATTCAGCCGTGCTCGAGGTGCGCGAAACCTCCTCGATGGTCCAAGCTACCGAGCCGGAACCCGCATTCTTAATCGTCAGGGTGGCCTCGAGTTTCGCGGGGGTGAAGTCGATGCCGGATGGCGTTACTTGCAAAGACGGCAACGTGATACTACCGGTGGGCGTGATGCTGACGGTGATAATCTTGGTGACATCACCCGCACGCACGGTGACCAGTGCGCTTTCCGTGTCCGTCGCCAAGACGGCACGGTCCAGCTTGATCGTCACGGCATCCGTTTCTGTGAGTGTGGTTCCCTCGATGTGGGATCCTTCCGTGCCCGCGTGGAGCAGGGTGATTCCGTCGATGTCCACATCCGCTTGCCACACGAGCGTTCCTGCGCCCCCGTTGACAATCTGGAAACTGCCCTTGTCCCGCGTTCCGACACTGACAGTATCGGAGCTCACCGTCAATAGTGGCGTCTGGGGGCAACCGGTTAAAAAGCACACCGCGAGTGTTATCACCAGCGCGGTCAAGCAACAATGCTTGCGAGCCATACTGTTCTCCTTAGTCCTGGACACTCCCGCGCTGCCGCGCAAGAGACGCCGGAATCTCGTATCCACCACCGGAAGTGCCGACAAGGGGAAATGCCATCCACTTCCGGAACGCCCGAAACTTCTAGGGAAGCACAACCAATGTGAAATCGACATTTTCCGCAACAAACGGGTCTGCCGTCACGGGAAATTCCACCGGGTAGGTCCGCGCGGAAAGGCCCGTGGTATCGACTGTGATTTGTATCGTGCCACGGTGCTGCGGCAGGGTGCTGTTTCCGGAGTAATCGGGCAGCAACACGCCGTCCAGCGGGGCGATATTCACCCCGGTGCACCATGTGGGCAAGGCAAGCGGATCCAGAGCGAACGTAAACCGGTCGAGGCGGTTATTCCTCACAGACAGGGTAAAGTTGCTCACCGTGGTGGTCTGCACCGTCAAATCAGCCGGATTGGGCACCACCATTGAACCCGGACGCGCGTTGTCATCCAGGTATGGATCATTGAAGTCCGGCAGTCCGTCTTCATCGAAGTCCCAAGGTTCTGCAAGTCCAAGGGTGGCTGAGGGGATCCGCAGGTCGCTAAGCGAACGACCGGGTGCGGCCAGACTCGGCTTGCGGGTTACGGAAAGGAACTTGCCCAAGAAGCTTTGCCCGCCTGGATACACCACATAATGCGTGGCCAGTGGCTGGCCTGGAGCGGCCGGGGAGCGATAGATGTCATTGTTAACCCGCATGCCCAGCAAGATTTCAGGATCGCGCGACTGCGCTTCCATGATCTCAACGAAACGGGTCAGATGCGCACCGCGAAGCGTGACCTTCAACAGATTGCCAGACACGCCGTAGGGCAGCGGACTGTTTTGCTGATCCAGCGCATAGTAGATGCCGTCATCACTCGGGTGCAATAACCAGGGCGATTCGGAGAAGGTGCCGCCCGAAAGCAAGCCGTCCTCCGCAATCTCGACCGTGAGATCCTGCGCGATGTCTATCTGACGGAATTCCTCAATGGCATTTTCAGGGAAAGGCGCATTACCCACCCACGCCGGGAGCGCAGCCGCCTCGTCCAGAATGTCCTGCGGCAGCGCGGGGTAGAAGCGAACTTGCATGTCGTACAGGTTGCGCGACGCGTAATCGCAGCGCAGGTAGACGGTGGCCGATACTTCGCCGGTCAAACCGTCATTCACCAGACCTTCGCTCGTCAGCGTCACCTGACTGGCATCCACATCCCCGCTCGCCCACACGCCATCACGTTCCCACGCACCACGAATCGTGCGGTTGTCGTCGTCCTTGTAGGCGCCTTGGATGAGGTACTTGAAGTCCTGCTGTTTCGGGGTCAGGTAGGTGAACACCACCTGTCGGCTCAAGTCCGACATGACCTGCCCGCGTTCATCGCGCAGTTCGGTCTGAATGCTGTCCACCACGCCATCGGCACCCACGTTCACCGTAAGGAGCACGGTTCCCGACCCGCTGTCGGAGGCGACATCAATGTAGCCTTCCACCGTAATTGCGCGGGCGGCGCTCGTGGCTTGCGTGCTCAAGTACGTGGTGTTCAAATCCACCGAAACCTGAGAGGACGCATCGGGCGAGGTTGATCCCGCCGGAATCACACTCGAGACCCACGGGTATGGTTCGCGTGCTGAAACCGTCCACGCTAGGGTTGCCGTTCCCACATTCTTAATTTTGAACAGCGCGGTCGCCAGATTCGACTGCACTGCAGGCTGCAGGGTTAACGCCTGACGGTTCTCCAGCAGGGTGGGCAAATTGTTCGCGTCGCCTGCGCTGAAGAAATGGCCACCGGAATTGGAGGCAATTGAGAGCATGGGGCCGTAGTCCACGGTATCACCTGCGCTGTACACCAGCGGGAAGATTCGAACCCGGTTCTCTTTCGCGGCACTATCCACATCGGTGGACTTGGCCACGGACGAATTGTCCTGTCCATCCGTAATGACGACCAGTGCGCGCAGATCCGCATCGTCAAACGGAAGCGTCTCGCCGGGGTCTTCGGCCGCCAAGCGGGCGATACCAGCAATCATCGAATCGTAAATGGGGGACACAGCGTGCAGGGACGGCGGCAGGTTGAACGCCTGCAGCGTGGCCTTCAAGGACTCGCGGTTCTGGGTGAAGGGCTGCATCACGATATCGTCCTGCTGGCGGTCGTTGTGGTACAGCAGGGCCATGCGCCAGCCTTCCGGCAAATCGTCGATAAATCCGAGTGCCGCAGCTCGCACCCCTTCCAGCGCCTCTCCGGGTTGCAGCGGGTTGGTGGCTTTGCGCGTTCCCGCGTAATACATGCTTCCCGAGAAGTCCAGCATGAGCGCGATATTGGCCTTTACCTCGGCCGGACCGCGGACATACATCCGGGTCTCGTTCATATCCAGCGGAAGTTCATCCTCATTCACGGAGAAGGAAAGGCGACCCAGCTTAACGGGATCCCAAGTATCAATGGCACGGCCAAGACCGTCGCGGGGGGTGAAAACGAAGCGCATCATGTAGGGCGACCGTGCGCGATTGGTCGCGCCTTCCAGCGTCAGGGGTGCACGCTCAACCGTCAGCGTCAGTTCAACGGGTTTCACCAGCTTCCAGTCGATCGCTTGATTGTCGGCGTCCATGGCCTCGATGAGCAGCGTGCGTGTCTCGAGGTCCTTTGAAAGATTATCACGGTTGATTGCCACTGAAACGCGGGTCGCGTCAATAAGCGTGTTGGCCAGGCTGGCATCGGGATGAAAAAAGACGTTGGCCTCGCCAGAGCTGTCACTTTCCGAGGGGTACACCGACGCAATCAGTGGTTTCGTGGCATCTTCCCCCTCGGGTGCGGCTGTGATGCGATAGTTCAAGCTAGAGGACAAACCGCCCACGTTCACCACGTAGAAAGGCATTTCCACCTTGTCTCGCCCAAAATTCAGGGCATCCACCGCCACCACTTCTGGATGAGAAGAGGATGTGTCCGGCGGCCAGGATGCGGCAATCACCGGCAGACTTTCAACGTGAATGTTGATAGGGATGGGCGTCAGCTTGGTTTCGCCGGACATTACCAGCAGTTGATAGTTGCCCGCAGCATCTATCACATCGTTCGGGGAGGCTACCACAATTTCCACCGTGGCTTTGGCACCGGTGGCCAGAGTTCCGCTTGATGGCGTAACAGTAAAGAGCGACTCCGTCGCATCCCCGTTCGCCATGGTCACGGCCGCTGTCCAGACTTTATCCGTGCTGCTTGAATTTTCAATCTGCAGTTCGGTCACCGGTTGGATGACATCGGTTGCCTTACTCACATTCTTGAAGATTTCCAAGCTATCCGATGGAACCAAGGTCAACGGTACATCAAAACCGACACGAACCGTGGGAGACCCGTCTTCGATTTCGGGGGTTGTTGCGTCCGCATCAAAAACAAAATAGAGGGGGTCAGTGCGGTCACTCGGCCAGTTGATTGTGACAAGGGCGAATTGCCCGGCTCCCAGCGTTCCGCTCGCAGGTGCGGCGGTCACGCCGTTCGGCAAAGCGGTAACCACCTTGGGTTGGGTTGGATCGGGAAGATACCAGATTTTCCATGACATGGACTGCTGGCCGCTATTCGCCACCTTGATTTGCGTTTCCGTCAGTCCGGCCGTCACGTAGACTTCCGCTTGGCCGACATCAAGCGTGGTCACCACCTCAAGAAGGAGGGGCACGATAACCGGATCGCCTGTGTTGGGGGTGATGCGTAAGGCGGCGTCTGTGTATTTGCCGACCGCCAGTCCCTCACGGGTCACGGTGAGGCGAACCGTATCTGCTTCCGTCTTGGTGTCCCCTGTGAGCAGGTCAACCGACAACCATTCGATGTCCTGGGCCTGATAGTCCCCGGTCGAAGTCCGCACGACTTCCTCAATGGTCCACGTGAGCGTGCCGCCCCCGATATTGCGCAGGGTCAGCTTGGCGTCTTCTTTGCTGGTACCAAAAGAAATCCGCTCGGGAGATACCTGCAGAGCCGGTTCTTTGGGACATCCTGCCAAAAGGGCCAGGCTCACAAACAAAAGGGTCAACCGGTGACTCGCTCGTCGAAGATTCATAAACCCACCTCAACTATGGCGCGCTCTGGCCCGATTTCAGGGCCGTGCCGCCTGGTCTTGGAGTATGGTTCCGGAAAATCGTCTTTATCCCGGTAACCGTCTCGGTCGCCTGTCCCGCGTCTCGCATACACAAAACGATTTCGCGCGAAAACCAGCAACCCTATTCACACAGGCTATATAGCCTTCCCAGGCCGGAGCGCCCACCCCAGCCTATCCATTATACCTGATTTCTAAATTATTTGGAGGGGGAGGCGTCAGCCTCGGTAATCGCAATTACCGTCACTCCCGCACTCTTAAGTGCCGCCACATCGGCAGCCACATACGCCTTGTAGCTTTCATCAGAATTAAGCACTTTTTCTGCCGGCAGATAAACTTTGCCTTCAATCAGACCGCCACCATCTGCGTTAAGAACCAGCGGGCTGTAGTCCAATACCGCGTTTCCCGTGCCCCAGAGCTTTACGGTGGTCAGCGCGTACAGACCGCTCAGCGGCTGGATGTTCGTGATCTGGTTTCCACCGAGGTCCAAGTACTGCAATCCCGCCAAGCCGCTCAGCGGAGCAATCGAGACAATCGCATTTCCGCTGAGGTCGAGGGTTTCAAGGTTCGTGCAATTCTCGATACCGGTAAGGTCTACGATGCTGGCACCCGGTGCGCTCAAACCCGGTGCGCTCAATTCAAGAATCTTCCCCAAGTCACCCTTGGTGAGCACGCCCAAGGGATTATTCAATTCCTTGCGCAGGGCCAGTTCAAGATTGGGATCCGGTATATTGACTGGCGCCAACGGACAACCCGAAAGCACACCCGCAAGTACCAACACCAATCCGGTCAGGGCCATTCCGCGAAGCAAAAGCTTTGTCATATCGTCATCCTTCATGGCCGGCGGCGCTGTCCGGCCGCTACGTCCGTATACAGGAACCCTGCCGGTTTTTCGCCAGCACCGTGCCATGAGCAAGCGCTGCGCTGCAAAACCGACTAAACCCATCGCCCCGGACGCGCCTATAGGACGCCCGGAAATCTCACAATCCCACATTCGCACAAAACACGGCGAAATCGGAACGCATGCCTCGCGCACGAAATTCCTGTCCCTCCGTATCCCGCCACGATCAACGAAAACGGTCGCCCACCGGGGCTTGCGCTACGCGGTCGGGGTGGTATTTGTCGGCGCGGTGAACGAGCATTTATTTTCGATCGTCGTCGCCCAAGGAAGTGTACCACCAATGGCGACGATTATGTCGCTCTTGGCGGTTGCAACAACACACACGGCATCCTGCCACACAGCGCCACGCGCCGGCAGACCCTTCGAAATTCCACAAAGATGTTTCATTCTGTCCCTCCTCGCGATGACACTGAATCGTACACGGGCAGGATCCCATTTCCCTGCTCAGCGAAACCATACCGTGGCATTCGCTCGCACACTTGTCGAAGCAGCCCGTCCTACCTTCCACCGCGTTCACATAGAACAGTTTAGGATAAATCTCAAGTTTTGTCAAGTATTATCTTTCCAGCCAATTCAGGGCCCTTCCCGCAGATCAAAAACAACCCGTCTGTGCGTCGCTCTCGAGTGCGTCTTTACGCCGTCGCGCCCTTGTCCGGCGCGCACCGCCTTGCTATACTGAGCCACGTTCTGGCGGGGCTATTCGCCCTAACCGCACCAGCGAGGAACTCGATATGACCGTGCAGCAGGGAACAGGAAAACGATTGCTTATCCAGATGGGTGTCGCGGCAATTCTGGCCGCTTCGGCAACTGCGGTACTCGTGTACCGCACCCCGCCCCAATATCAGGCGCGGGTTCAATTGCTCGCCATGACACGCGGGGAGCCCGCCAGCGGTGCCGGGCCCGTCGATTTCTTTAACACCGTCGTGGTTCGCTTTGATCCCCGCGCGGCCAGCCCCAATGCCACCGCCGCTCTCGATTACGTCATTCCAAAATCCCTCCCCATGCCCGATTACAAGCTGCTGTTCACCAATGCCGAAATGGGGGTTCTCCTGCGCGACTGGATGGCCGAGCATCGGCGCACCGCCGGGCTTTCCTCCGACGGATTGACCGTCGAAGGCGTACTCCGGCAAATGGAGGTGCGCACCCGAGTCCTTCTCCAAACGCAAAACGAATTGCGCTACCAACACGTCATGGAGTTGTTCCTCACCGCCGAGAGGCCGGAACTTGCCGCAGGGGCTGCCAATGCTTGGGCGGACTGGTGCGTGGAAGCCGCTAGAAACAAGCGCATGGACGATACCACCGAATTACTTGGACTGGCCACCGCCCGCCTCACCGAAGCCCAGACCGCGCGTGACAAGGCCGCGCAGAACCTTGAAACCCTGCGGCAAACCGGAAGCGCAGACAGTCTGGCCCAGCAAGCCTCGAAACTTGAGTCCGCGCAAACCGAGACCGATCTGCGCGCGATTGAAATAACACAGTCCATCGCGGGCACGGAAGCCCAACTTGCCTCCTGGGAGGCGGACGCACAGCTTACCGAAGCATCCGCCCGGCTTCAGGAATTACGCGCCACGCTCGCGGGCTTGCAGGCCGAGGCCGATGCCCTTCCTGCCGCAAAGGCCACACTGCAGCAAACCGCAACCGCCGCGCGCGCCCAATGGGCCAAGGCCCGGCGGCAAGAAGACCAGTACCAACTTGAAGTCCAAACCCTCGGAAAGAGCGTGGACGATCTCACGCAGGCTATGAGCGCTGCCAAGATGGCTGCCGAACAGACCCTGCCCGATTTCAAAGTTTCGGCCAAGGCCCAACTCCCCGAGGAAAAGACCGCCCCCCACCGGAGTTTGCTTATTCTGACAGCCGCATTGCTGGGAGCCGCTGTCGCGCCCATCCTACGCTTTGGCCGAGCCGCCACACGCCGGTGCCTACGCGAAATGGACGCTATAGAGGGGTGAAAGTAGTGCGCGAGAAACCTCCAAAACACATCCCCCGCCGCTCTGCGGCACCCCCTTCAAAGGGGGATTTTGGGGTGCGCT
>CAIZGN010000436.1 GCA_903932505.1 Candidatus Hydrogenedentota bacterium | reverse complement strand
TGTGCCGCCTCCGCCGTCTCCGGCCGTGTAATAGCCGAGAACATTTACGAGCATCCCGTCCGTTGGGGTCGCCGAGTCAGCCAACAGTAGGGGAATTGTCTGAAAAGTGGTTGAAGTCGCATCTCCGACACCAACCGCTCATACATGGCGTCATCCTCATAGGCACCCACAATCGCCCCACCGGAACCGGCGAATTTGGCGTGCGCGCCCACAGATCGCGCGCGCTCCACCATATCCACGTTCCCCGCATCAAGCTTAAAAATCGACCGACGACGCTCGAAGTTTTTATCCATCAAGGAACCAATTTCGCGCCCACGTCCCGCCTTGAGCAATTCATACGCTTCCTGGGCATATCCCGCAAAGTCCTTCATGGCCTGAATGACTTCCGGGTCACCCCGCTGCCAACGCTCGCGCACGTTGTTATGGATGGTTTCCGAACCCTCACTCAAATCGGCCCGGTAGGCGATAAACAGATTCGGCAGCGAGGCCGGATCGATCTTCTCGTAGTACCCGTAACCTTGCCGATCCATGATTTCCTTGTCGAAATCCATAAAAACCACCCCGCCATAAACCTGAATGACACGATCCTGAAGCCCGGCCGCAATGCCCAGCTCCTCGGTTTCCACGCTCAATATCAGGTTTGGCAGCAGTGGCTTGGGTATCTCCACATCGTAGTATTCCAGCAGGCAGCGGAGGGTCGCGGTGACGAGTGCGCTCGACCCTGCCAAACCCAGCCGGCGCGGAATGGTGGAACGGTAACGAATCGAAAAATTCTTACGTTCAAGCTTGATATGCTGCGCCTGACAATACAGGTGAAATTTGTGGATAGCCGCCTTCATGAGGCGAATACCACCATAATAACCGTTGCTGACCACGTCCTGGCTCATTTCTTCCAAGGATCCGTATTTGGATTGATCTTGAAAACTCGGCACAATCTCAAGTTCCGGACTTTCATAGAGACTGACTTTTGCGCAAAAATCGCGAATGACAAAACTGATGGTCTTGCCGTAGTAGCCATCCGAGGGATTGCCCATCAATCCCGCACGGGCGTATGCGGTTGCTTCACATGCCATTTTCATTCACTCCCATTGAAAGATCTTGAGTGCAGGGCCATTTTCCGGTTGTGCTTCAAGGGTTAAGGCCACAAAAACCATCGCGCAAACGTCATGCTACCGTTGCTGGGCGGCTTCCTCCTGCGCGCGGCGTTGCGGGGCAATTTCACGACGAAAACGCGCTACGGCCTCTTCGTGTTCTCGTTCCGTACTGCTGAATGTGTGCGATTTCCCATCGGCATTTGACACAAAATAGAGATATTTCACGGCGGCAGGCTGCAACGCGGCTTTCAAGCTGGCCTTCCCGGGACACGATATGGGGCCGGGGGGAAGACCCTTGTTTCGGTAAGTATTGTAGGGCGATTCAATTTCCTTGTCGGCGGCCAACATGCGTTGCCCGTATTTCCCCAAGGCGTATTGCAGCGTCGAGTCCATTTGCAGCGGCATTCCCTCGTCAATTCGATTGTAGAGCACGGAAGCAACCAAAGGACGCTCATCGTCCAACCGGGCCTCCTCTTCGACAAGCGAGGCAATGGTCACAACACCCATCTTGTCGTACTTGTCCGCCCCGGGAATACTGGCAAGAAGTTCTGCATAGGCTTTCTCGAATTGTTCGAGCATCCGCTCGACAGCCTGATGCATTACCGGTTTCTTGTCGAAAAAATAGGTCTCCGGCATGAGAAAGCCCTCAAGATTCGTCGCCTTAATCCCCAGTCGGGCCACCAAGACCGGATCAGAGGCCGCATCAATAAAACCCCTGGGGTCATCAAACAAGGCGGCGGTCTGCTGCAGTGAGAGGCCTTCGGGAACCGTAATGCGAATCTGTTTTTCTGCCAGCACTCGTGTGGGGCCATCCTGCAAGCGTTTGAGCAACTCCAACGCGGACAACCCCTGCGGCAAATCATGAACCCCGCTCTTGATGGAGTGCTCGCTCGAATCAATCTTCAGCGCAAGCCGAAAGAAACCTTCGTACTCAATCAAACCGGCATCCACCAAGATCTTCCCTGCATCCTGCCCAGTAATCCCCTTGGGGATAATAACCTCGACCGCTGGTCCGGGCGTACCCGGCTGAATCACGTAGTCGTACACGATGAAGCAGCCAAAGGCCGCCACCCCCGCCGCAAGAATCAACCCAGCCCAAAGATAGAGGTATACTCGCGCCACAATCCGCCAAAATGTCCAGCGTTTGCGCTTGGTTGGAGGCACTTCGTGATCCTGTTCCGGCGAACTCATTCCGTGCGCGCGCTCCTGGCTCGTTGCGAGGCTTCCCGCTCCAAATGGGTCTGCAGAATGTGGGTGGCCGCAATTTTGTCCACTACCTGTTTTCTCTTGCTGCGCCGCATATCGGCGCTGATCAACATGCGTTGTTCGGAGGCCGTTGTAAAACGCTCGTCTTCCATGACTATTTCAATGGAAACGGCTTTGCGCAGTTCCTCGACAAAGGCCATCACTTTTTGCGCCTGGGGCCCGGGTTGGCCTTCCCGGTCAAGGGGGATCCCCGCCACGATTCGAACCGGTTCGTACTCTTTCACCAAACGCTGGATTTTCTCGATGACCGTGCCCGCCCCATCCGCTTGAAGCACCCCATGCGGCGAGGCAATCACCCGTAGAGGATCACTGAAGGCCACCCCGGTGCGGACTTCGCCCACGTCCAGCGCCATAATGCGTCCAAGATCCTGCATGCCGTATACCTCCTTAGCAAAGCGTCCCATGAAACCCGCAAGAGGCCGGTGGCCTCTCCCACTGGAGCGTATCATAACACCCCGCCACCGCCCGCCGCATTTCCCCCACAGACTTACGAATCCACCAGCGCCAACCCAATTTCATTGTTCAAATAGAAGCCCTGCGCCGTGGGGTATATCCCGTCTTTCGACACACCAATCAGGCCACGGGCCTCCAGGTCGCGCAAGGCGTTCCCAAAATCCGCGTACACCCCGCGCCCAAAACGCCGCTCATAATAATCACGCCGCAGCCCCCAACGAAGCCGCAAATGCTGAATCACTGTCTCCAGGCGGATTTCCCGTGGCGACAGAACAATGCTTTCCTCCTTTGCGCCCGGTGCAGCCAAATATTTGTGCGTCCCACTGAGATTTCTTGAACGAACACCGTTGATATAGGAATAGGCACCCGTTCCAAAGCCCGCGTAGGTCTCGTTGTGCCAGTAGACAAGATTGTGGCGGCATTCCTGACCGGGTTTGGCGTAGTTTGAGATTTCGTAGTGGTCGTAACCGGACAGAGCATGCTCGGCGGCTTGATAGTACGCCAGCGCATCGTCGTCCTCCAACGCCTCACCACGCCGGGCATCAAAGGGGGTACCTTCCTCGTAGGTCAATCCGTACACCGAGATATGGCCCGGCTCAAAGCACAAGGCCTCCCTCAGCGTCTCCGGCCAGACTTCGGCGGGTCGTGCCCCGTAGATAAGATCCATGCTCCACCGGGGCATAAGTTCCGCCACAATCCGGCATGCCCGCCGGGCCCCTTCCGCATCATGTCGTCGCCCAAGATAGCGCAAAGCCGGGTCATCAAAACTCTGCACACCCAAACTCAGGCGATTCACTCCAAGAATACGCCACCCCTGCACCAGTTCCCGGCTCACATCATCGGGATTCGCCTCCAATGTGATTTCCGACTCTGAATCAATGACGAAACGGCTGCGCAAGGCCTCGAAAACCCGCGCGAGTCCGTCCAGTGTCATCAACGAAGGGGTCCCCCCCCCAAAGAACACCGAACCAGCTTCGGGATGTCCGTCAAAGCCCTTGATCTCGGTACACAAAGCCTCGACAAAAAGTTCCGGAACCGCGCCGGAAACCGCTTCGCTCACAAAATCGCAGTAAGGACAGCGTGTCCGACAATAGGGCACATGGATGTAGACACCTAATTTCATCGCGCTATTGTAGGCGAAAGCCCCTTGGAATAGTGAATCCGCCTCAGGATTGGCATCCGCACGGTTCTTCGGCTATGATGTTCAAACGCGGGTCTTGGACAGACCCCGAAACCGAAAGGAATATCTATGAAATCGGGGATTAGCCAATGGGCCTTTCCCGTGGACATGCCCACGGAGGAAGCCATTCATCGAGCGGGTGAAATCGGATTCCAGAGCTTGGAACTGTGTGTGGGGGAAAACGAAACCCTGCATATCGATGCAACGGAGAGCGATATCGCGAATGTGCTCCGGGCCGCAGAAAAATCGAATGTGCAATTGTTGAGCGTGGCCACCGGCTTGGGCTGGAAGTACCCCATGACCTCCCCCGACCCGAAACTGCGGGAGCAGGCGAAAGAAGCCATGACCAACACCATGCGTATCGCGCATTGGGCGGGAATCGATTCGGTCCTCGTGGTGCCGGGCATTGTAACGCCGGAGGTGCGCTATGACGTGGCGCTGGAAAACGCAATCTCCACCCTTCGTGAACTCCTTCCCGTGGCCGAACAATTCAAGGTCTGCATGGCCATTGAAAACGTGTGGAACAAGTTCCTGCTCAGCCCGACGGAAATGCGCGATTTTGTGGATCAATTTGACAGCCCCTATGTCGGTGCCTTCTTCGACATTGGCAATATCCTGCCCTACGGCTATCCCGAACAGTGGATATCCATCCTCGGTGCGCGCATCAAGAAAGTCCACGCCAAGGATTTCCGCGTTGACGTCGGCAATCTCAACGGTTTTGTGATGCTGATGGAAGGGGATGTAAACTGGCCGATTGTCATGAAGGCCCTGCGGGAAATAGGCTATGACGGCCCGCTGACCGCTGAATACTGGCGCTACACCCATTCGCAGAATGCCATGCTGCGGCACTGCAAGGCCAGTCTGGACGCCATATTGAGTCTGTGAGCATCGCCCCGCGAGGTCTTTGGTTGCGGGCATTATTTCAGGAGATTGTATATGAATGTTGCCATTATCGGCTGCGGCGGCATGGGTTCGTATCACGCCCAAATGGCCGCCAATTGCGGGGCGCGCATCGTGGCCTGCGTGGATGCTTTTCCGGAGGCTGCCAAGAAACTCGCGGCGACCCATGGCGCGAAAAAAGCGCTGGGCATGAAGGATCTCGCCAAAATCCTTTCCGACCCCGGCGTGGATCTTGTGCTCATTGCCACCCCCACCCCCACCCACCTTGAATTGGTTGAACGCGCGGCGGCGGCGGGTAAGCATATCTTTTGCGAGAAACCCTTCTGCCGCACCTCCGCTGATTGTAAAAAAGCCATTGCAGCGGCCAAGCGAGGCAAGGTCAAACTCTTTGTGGGGCATGTGCTGCGCTACTTCCACGAATACGAAGCCCTGAAGGCCCAAATAGAGTCGGGCAAAATAGGAACACCCGGTTGGGTCAAAATGTACCGGGGCGGCATGTTCCCCGTGGGTTCCAAGAAGTGGTTCAGCAATTTTGATCAAAGCGGTGGCGTCACCTTCGATGCATCCATCCATGACCTCGACTGGCTGCGATACATGTTCGGCGATGCCGAGCGGGTCTATTGCCAAGCCTTGCAGCGCACGGAACCTGTCCTGATGGACTACGCCCAAATGACCATTCGCATGAAAAGCGGGCTGATTGCGACGGTGGTGGGCACATGGGCGCATCCCTCGGGCTTCCGTGCAAAGGCGGAAATCTGCGGGAGTGCCGGTCTGCTTTATTACGACAGTGCCGAGTCCCCCTTATCCGCCCAACAACGGGAATCAGGTGCCGGCCCCGGCATGATCATTCCCTTGGGTGCCGATTCCGTCAGTCCCTACCAACTCGAGTGGGAAGATTTTCTCGCGTGGGTTCGGGACGATAGAAAGCCCCGGGTTGTCCCCGAGGATGGGTTGAAAGCCGTCGCATTGGCGGAAGCGGCACTGAAATCAGCCAAGACCGGGCAACCGGTAAAGCTGTAGGAGATAAAGATCATGGCCAAGATTGGAATATTGAGTTTTGCGCATATGCACGCCTACGGCTACGCCTCAAGTTTGAACAGCTTACCGGGTGCGGAACTGGCCGGAATATGGGACGATGATCTGGAGCGTGGCGAAGCCGCCGCGAAGCAGTTCAAGACGCGTTTTTTTTCGAAGATGGACGCCTTACTGGAAAGCGATATCGACGGGGTTATCATCACCTCGGAAAACATCCGGCACCGGGCCATGGTGGAACGCGCCGCCGCCGCAGGAAAGTGGATTCTGTGCGAAAAGCCGCTGGCCACCACGGTCGAAGACGCCAAAGCCATGGTCCAGGCCTGCAAGAAGGCGAAAGTCGGTTTTGGCACGGCCTTCCCCTGCCGCTACTCCCCCCCGCTCATGGTTGCGATGCAACAGATTCAGTCCGGAGCCTTCGGGGAGATCTACGCCGCATCCTGCACCAATCACGGCTCATCGCCGGGCGGATGGTTTGCCCAGGACAAGCTCGCAGGCGGGGGCGCGACCATGGATCATACCGTACACGTCGCAGATCTGCTGCGCTGGATTTTGAAAAAAGAATTCACCAAGGTTTACTGCGAACTTGGCAATCAATTGCACAAGGGTAGCCTGAAAACGGACGATGTGGGCAGTCTTCATTTGGAAATGGAAGGCGGGGTGCAGATCTCGCACGTGGCAAGTTGGAGCCGTCCCAAGAGTTTCCCCACCTGGGGTGACGTGACCATCCAGTTCATCGGTTCCAAGGGCGTGCTGGATGTTGATGCGTTCAACCAAAAAATCAACGTGTACAGCGATGCCGCCATGAAAGCCGAATGGGCCCACTACGGCGGGAATCCGGACACAGGCCTCGTCACCGATTTTGTGCAATCCATCCACGAGCGCCGGGATCCCAGCATCACAGGTATCGACGGCCTACGCGCGGTGGAGGTCACCGTGGCCGCTTATCAGAGCCATAAAACCGGGAAAACAGTTAAGATAGGGCGATAGTCCTCCGAAACCCAACATCCCACGGCGCTCCGCGCCACCCCCTTCCAAGGGGAATTTTATGCCGCGCTTCGCGCGAATAGACTGGGCATGGCTGACGCCCCTCCCCAAGGAGGGCGCGAAGCGCACTCGGTCAAATCCCCCTTCGAAGGGGGTGGCGCGGAGCGCCGGGGGATGTTGGGTTTCGGGCAGCACCACAAGCACCGAAGCAGGTCTCCCACCCCAATTGGGGCCATTCTGGAAGGAATACGACATGCGCACAACAGCGACCACAATCCTCTTTCTCCTCGGCTTGCTTTTCTCCGCGAGATTTGCTTACGCTCAGGAACGTCTTCCCTTGGCGGAGAACTGGCAACTCCGCTCCTCCGCAGGACTCACGGAAACTGGGGAAGCGTGGTCAACACCAGGGCATGTACTTCCAGAGGCCATGACCACCTCCGTGCCAAAGACCGTGCTGGCCGCACTTGTGGAAAACAAGGTTTACCCGGATCCCTATTACGGGCTGAACATCAAATCCACGCCAGGTTATCAGGAGGGACGGTGGCTTTTTCCGCCCGAGGGCAGCCCCTTTGGAGTTCCGTGGTGGTATCGCACTGAATTTGAGGTTCCCAAGGAATTCCAGGGGAAGCAGTTGACGCTGCATCTGGATGGAATCAATTATGAGGCGAATGTCTGGTTAAACGGGAAAACGATTGCCACCAAGTCCACTGTATGTGGCATGTTCCGCCGATTTGAGTTTCCAGTGACGGCGCAAGTTCGACCCGGAGAGAAGAATGCCCTCGCCATCGAAATCATCCCGCCGGGCCAAATCGAGCGTAAGGCCTACCGCACCAAACAAATTCAGGCAACAACCGGCTGGGACGACCATAATCCGCAACCACCAGATCTCAACGCAGGCATATGGGAAGACGTGTACCTCACCGCCACAGGATCGGTCGCCATTCGAAACCCCTATGTAGAAACGAACCTCGAGACACCCTCCCTGCAAAAGGCCGCGCTCACCCTTTCTGCCTTCCTGCGCAATGAAACCAACCAACCGGTAAAGGGTACCCTTCAGGCCCGTATCGAGTCGATGGAGGTCTCACAGGAAGTTTCGCTGCTTCCCAACGAGACCAAAGAGGTCTTCTTTCGACCCGCCGATTACTCAGTGCTCAATCTGGACAAACCACGCATCTGGTGGCCCCATCCTCTGGGCAGCCCGGAACTCTATTCGATGGATATGTCCTTCGCTGTGGACGGGGCGGTCTCAGATAAAACCCAAACCCGCTTTGGCGTGCGCAGAATTGAAACCTACATCAATGAGGAAGACTGGCGGCAATATGTCGTCAACGGCCGCAAGGTGCTGATTCGTGGTGGTGCCTGGATGACCAGCGACATGATGCTCAACCTCAGCAAAAACAGGTATCGCGCGCTGGTGGGCTACGCACGAGAGGGCAACCTCAACATGCTGCGCTCTGAAGGATTCTCCATCCGAGAAACGGACGACTTCTATGACGCCTGCGACGAGATGGGCGTCATGGTCACCCAGCAAATCTTCGGACGAAGCATCCCCGATGAAGCGCTGGCTGTCGCTTGTATTGAAGATACCATGCTCCGCATCCGCAGCCACCCCAGTCTCGCCCATTTTCTCGGGCACGACGAAACCTTCCCCACCGAGACCTTGGATGCGGCCTACCGGGACATCATAGAGAAACATCGGGTCAACCGCAGCTATCAACCCCACTCCGGCACCTTTGAAGTCGCCACACGCCGCGCGACGGGAGGCACACGCACCGGCACCCTGGAACTGTGGACCTATGCCATGCCCTCGCACTATTACCTGCGCAAGGACGATGGGGCGTGGGGATTCGCGCAGTCCGGCGGCATCGGGGGGATTCTCGCCGCCCCGGACAGCCTCACCCAGATGCTCCCAAAAGACCAGTTATGGCCACCCCTCAAAACAGAAGCATGGTCCCTCCATACCGTTATTCAGGGCGGTGGCTATTTCGAAGCCGTGCAGAAAAACATGGACGCCTCCTACGGCGCACCTGCGGACTTCCAGGATTTCTGCCGCAAAGCCTACGCCATGAATTACAACAGCGCGCGCGGCATGTTCGAGGCCTATGGGCGCAACAAGTACAGTGCCACGGGCATCACGACCTGGAAATACGATGCGGCATGGCCCGCCGCCATGACCTGGCAGTATATCGACTGGTATCTGCGCCCCACGAGCGCCTATTTCGGCGCAAAAAAAGCCTGCGAGGGACTCCACATCCAATACGCCTACGATGATGAAAGCATCTGGGTCATCAACGGTCTGCGCGATTCGTTGGAAGGACTCGACGCGACCGCCATTCTCTATAGCTTTGATTTGAAAGAGGTGGGACGCCAACAGGCCAAGGTGAATCTGGACGATGATGGCAAGGTCAAGGCCTTTCCTATGACTTGGCCCGCAAACCTCTCCCCCACCCATTTCCTCAAGCTGGAATTGCGCGACAAGGCAGGGGAACTGCGCTCGCAGAACCTATACTGGCTGTCCACTTCCAAGGACATTCCCGGCACGGACTCGGAGAACAAAGAGGGATTCTTTGATGGTGTCCCGAAGTCCCGGGCGGACTTCACCGCCCTCAACGCCTTGCCACCCGCCAAAATTGAGATGCAAAGCCAGTGGAACAAGGGGAACATGACCGTGACCCTCACCAATTCGGGAACCGCGCTGGCCTTTCAGATCCAGCTGGCGCTGACCAATGCAACAGACGGCCTCGAGATTGGCCCCACGTATTGGAGCGACAACTATTTCAGTCTCCTTCCCGGCGAATCTCGGATCCTGCACGCGGTCATTCCAGGCATGGCCGATAGCACCACGCCCCCGACCGTGCGCGTGGGAGGATGGAATATCCGTTAAGACCTCGCTGCCCCATTGCGGCCAAAGTTTCCGAGCGAAAATGGGTGCCGGTTTTCCCTTGTGCATCCCGTGAAAATTGGCTATAATACGGAGCTTGCCGCATTTACTGCGGTTTCACGCGTTAGCTAAGTGGGAGATGAGCGCGTATGCGTCATGGCGCTAGTTTATTGGCTTCCTTGGAGGGCATGAGCCGTTCGGCGTACCGCATTGCGGTCGAGCTTTCCAACAACAGCCGCTCCGGATTGACGGCCCGCTTCTTGTCCAAAAAACTCGAAATGGGCGAGGAGGAGGTCGAGTATCTCCTTGACATCAATCCGCGTCTTTTCTTTACCGATTTGACCAAGGTGCGTCTGGTTCCCGAGGGCTACAACGCGGTTCGACGTATTGCGGCGGGTCTGGAAAACCATGGGGATGTCCCGTCCCTCTTCCGTATGGCCAAGAATCTCAGCGCCCACGATTTCCGCCGGATTGAAGAGCAGGTGGGACTCGATGAACCCGCCACCAAGAAAACCGCCATCGAAGAACTCCTTTCCCGTCACTATGCCCACCCCGATTCGGTTTTATCCTATGTGGCCGCTCGCGGCTTTTCCGATACTGCCCGCGAGGTCTTCGATATCCTGTGGCAATCTAAACAGGGCGTATTGCCCGTTTCCCAGGTTCGCGTGGCCCACGGTGGCCCCGAATATGAGGTGGAACAGGCCTTCTGGGAGCTTTTCAGGGGCTTGGCGTGTTTTGAGCTTTTCCGTTTTGATGCCGAAGACCGGCTCGTGCGTCTGGCCGCGCTGCTGGCGGAGATTCGACAGGCGAGGGATTATGCCGCCAAGATCAAACAGAAGCGCACCAAACTCAAGCCGGTGAAGGTCAAACCGGACAACATACGGCGCAACGGAACCGGCTTTGCCGATACCGTGTGCCGACTTGTGGCGGCGGTAGCCGCCAGGCCTGCCCGACTTCGTGGCGATGGCGAACTGTTTCGGGAAGACCGCCGCCGTCTCGCGGATATTTGCCCAGAAGACGAGGACCCCTCCCTGAACACCTGCCTCTGGGTGGCCGAGGGCGCAGGCTGGCTGTGCAGGGTGGACAACAGCCTCTGCGCCGGAGACATCGAACCACTGGTATCCCTGGATCGCGTCAGTCGCCTCAGGATTTTGTGCGACTGGCTCTTTGAACAAGGGGACTCGACCGGGGCCCGGCATTTGCTTGATGCGCTCATGGATGATCTCCAAGCAAGCGCATGGTATCCCGCGCTCGAATTCATCCACCACGCAGTAAATCGTGGCGCGGATCACGAACAGCCGGTACTCAAGCCTGCCGGAGCCCACTGGCAGTACATCGACCCCACCACCTCCGGCAAACTAGAAACCCGCTTCGCCCGCGCGCTGGAAGAAGTCTTCTTCTGGATGGGCATGGTGGATCGCGGAACCGTGGACGGCGACAGCGTTGTCTGCGTGAGTCCGCTCGCCGAAGTACTCCTACGCGGAACCGGCATGGACGCAGCCAAAACCCTCTTTCCGCAGTCCAAAGGCGAGTTCATCGTGCAGCCCAACTTTGACGTCGTGGTTCCCGTGCAGGACATGGATCCCCTGCTCACCGTGCCGCTCGACCAATTTGCCCAGCGCATCAGCACGGGCCAAGCAACGGTGTACAACGTCAGCAAGGAATCCTTTACCCAAGCCATTCAAGAAGGTCACGACCCCCACGTGTTCATCGAATTCCTCATGCGGCACAACCGGGAAGCCGCCCTGCCCGCCAACGTCCTAAGAACGCTCGAAGACTGGTGCGGAGGCATGAAGCGCGTCCACCTTCGCACCATACACATCCTGGAGACCACCGATCCCCTTGTCATGGCGGACCTGCTCCATCGCCGCAAACTTAGCAAGTACCTCCAACCCATCGAACCCTCCACCATCCTCCGGTACAACGCGGTATCCCGTGCTGAACTCGCCAAGCTGCTGGAAAAAGAAGGCTTCGTTGTGGAATAGTGTTCCGGACGGGCCAGAGAGCGGGACTATCCCCTTCGAAAGCAAAGGAACATCACGCAGAAAACCGGAGAATATCATGCAACAGGAACGTCGTGTGTGGATGCGTCGGCAAGCGGATCGGGATATGCTGGAAAATGCGCGTGCCGCGCGCGTATCCTCGGTTCCAGTCGACGACAAGGCCGCACGACAAATGCGGAGGCGGGTCATTCGGCATAATTGCCAAATCACCATTCGGCTCAAAATGCAGTACGCGAGCGGTCGCGGGGACATGTGGGGCGGCACGGATCAGCAGATTGCCGGGCGCCTGCTGGATCTCAGCGAGACCGGTTGCTCGATTTTCACGAAGGACCGCCTGGAGATGGGCCAGCAGTTGTTGCTGAGCCTGGTACTACCCGACAGCAAGCCCATCGATGTCTCCGGAATCGTGCGCTGGGTAAAGTTGGTGCCCGAAAAGGGAGGCTGTGCGCATGGCGCAGAGTTCTCCGGCCTGACACCCGTGGGGCGCGCCGCCATTGAAGTTTTTTTGAAGCGTTTGGACGAAACCGCGGGGCTTTGAGTCCCGGCAGGAAAAGAGAATATGAAAAGCACCTTTGTGGTCACCATGTGGTCGGGCGGCCGTGCAGCGAAGAAATGGAAATCCGAGGAGCGCCCCGTGCCCTTGGCCGATGGGAGCGGCGTCGAATTCATCAGTTGCGCCACCCGCTTGAAAGTGCAGCTCATCGGAAATATCTCGATCGAGGAGTACGAATCCGGCAAGGAAGAAATTGAAATGGCTTTCTTCCACGACTCCAACCCCAAGGGCAGCGATGACGCCCCGGTGCCGCCCAAACTCGTCCGGGACAATATTCAACCGCTTTTCTAAGCCCTCCATCGGAAACGACTCATGGCCGGAACCTACTACATTAAGACCTTCGGCTGTCAAATGAACGAACACGACAGCCAGCGTATGTCCGCCATCCTCGAAGAGGAGGGCTATACCGCCGCATCCCAACCCGGCGAGGCGGACTTGGTATTGCTGAATACCTGTTCCGTCCGCCACAATCCGGAAAACAAGGTCTACAGCCTGCTCGGGGCACTGCGGCCCGTCAAGCGCAACCGCCCCTCCATGATTATCGGGGTCGCCGGATGTGTGGCCCAGCAGGAGGGCGAGCATATCCTGGAGCGCGAAAAAAGTGTGGATCTCGTCTTTGGTCCCGATAATTTCTTTCGTCTGCCCGAGATGATTGCTGACGTCAAAGCCGGTAAGCGCGTATGCGAAACGAAATGGATGCCCCGCGACAAAAAGGTTCAGAATTTCATCCCGGACGAATGGGTCGAACGCGGGCACGCCGATGGCGTGAAGGCCTACGTGGCCATCACCAAGGGTTGCAACAATCTTTGCTCCTTTTGCATCGTACCGCATACGCGGGGACGCGAGGTTTCCCGGGAAAAGGACAACATCGTGCGCGAAGTGCGCAGTTTGTTGATTGCAGGTGCCAAAGAAATCTGGCTGCTCGGGCAGAATGTGAATTCCTATCGACCCGCGCCGGATTGCGGTTTCCTCGAGTTATTGGACGAGCTTTCAACCCTCGAGGGTCTCGCACGAATCCGATTTACCTCGCCGCATCCCAAAGACTGGAACAACGCCCTCACCGACCTCATGGCGGATCGCAAGAACATCTGCAACCAACTCCATCTCCCCTTTCAGGCGGGTTCCGACCGCATTCTCAAGGCCATGCGGCGGAATCATACCTTGGAGGACTATCTGGAGAAAGTGCGCTATCTTCAGTCGCGCATTCCGACCATGGAACTGTCCACCGACCTCATCGTGGGTTATCCCACGGAAACGGAGGAAGATTTCGAGCGCACCCTGTACGCCTTGGAGACGGTGCGATTCGGGCAGGTCTTCTCGTTCAAATACTCGCCACGCCCCGGCACGGCGGCAGCTGATCTTCAGGACGACGTACCCCGCGAGGTCAAGGAGGAGCGTCTGGCCCGAGTCATTGCCCTGCAGCATCGCATTAACGAGGAACAGCTTGAGGCCTATCGGGGCACATTGCAAGAGGCGCTGATTGACGGCGCGCACCCGCGCCTGCGACATACCATGAACGGGCGCACGGAGGGCTATCGTCCCATTTCCGTTCACGCGCCGCATCTTGAGGTGGGCGACTTGGTTCAGCTTCGCGTCACCGGCCATCAGGGGCATTGGCTCCTCGGAGAGTGCCTCGAACCATGAAGCGTGCCAGCATCCACACGCTGGGCTGCCGACTCAATCAGGCGGAATCCACCCTGCTGGCGGAGCGTCTGACCGATGCCGGATATACGCTCGTTCCCTTTGGTGAACCCGCTGAACTTGGCATCGTCCATACCTGCACCGTCACCCACGAAGCAGACGCAAAATCACGTAAACTCATCCGCCAATTCATCCGAAAGAACCCGGACGCCTTTACCGCCGTGGTCGGTTGCTATGCGCAAACAGGCGCCGATGTGCTTGCTGAAATTGAGGGTCTCGACCTTATCCTCGGGAATCAGGAAAAGCTCAACGTCCTCCATTATATCGGCGATGGCAAGAACCCATCCCCGGTTCTCGTACGCGACCGTATCGACCGCAGCGATTTCATCGTACAATTCAGCGGAACCGGTCCGCGGCTCACCCAACGCGCCAATCTCAAGATTCAGGATGGCTGCGACTGCATGTGCAGCTTCTGCATCATCCCCTTTGCGCGCGGCCGGGCCCGTTCAAGGGATTTGGACAATCTGGCTGCCGAAGCAGAATCGCTGGTCGAGCGCGGGGCCAAGGAAGTGATACTCAATGGGGTCAATCTGGGGGTCTACGCCCATGAGGGGCGAACGGTGCTTGATGTGGTGGATCGGCTTAATCAGATTCCCGGTCTTGTGCGCATCCGAATTGGCTCGATTGAACCCATGACCATCCCCGAAGGCTTTTTCGAGCGAATGACCGACCGCTCCCACGCGCTCCTCCCCCATCTGCATATTCCTTTTCAATCCGGTTCCGACCGCACGTTGAGCGCAATGCGACGAGGTCACAACCGCCATCAGGCCATCGCCTTTCTGGAACGCGCCGCAATGCAAGTGCCTGATATCGGATTGGGCACAGATCTCATGGTGGGATTCCCCGGAGAAACCGAAGCAGATCATGAATATAGCTGCAACTTTCTTCAGGACACCCCTCTGTTTTATGCCCACATCTTTCGCTATTCTGAGCGTCCCGGAACAGCCGCCTGCCGCATCAACGGCAAAGTCCACTATGGCATTGCTGAACATCGCAGTGCCGAATTAAGGGCACTGAGCGAACACAAAACCCATGCCTTCGCCGAGCGCCAGAAGGGCACACAGGCCCAGGTTCTGTTTGAAAGCCTGGAAGGCGAACACTGGGTGGGATACACGGGCAACTACCTGAGTGTCTCGATAGATTCACGGGAGAATCTCACCAATCAGCTCCTGACCGTCACTCTCACTTCGAGCAAACAGGGCCCCATGACAGGTATCATCACCTCAAAAGACCAGACCTCGCTGTAA
Source organism: Candidatus Hydrogenedentota bacterium (assembly GCA_903932505.1). GTDB lineage: Bacteria > Hydrogenedentota > Hydrogenedentia > Hydrogenedentales > CAIZGN01 > CAIZGN01. Next base: position 413 of record CAIZGN010000436.1, on the reverse strand, counting down.
AACCCTCCCCGCTTTCGAGCATCCCTTAGCCACATTTTGGGAAAACTTACTCGACAGCGCAGGTTCCCCTCAAAAAGTGCCGTCTCAGACCCCGAAAAGAACCACCGCAAGGGGATTTTATCGAGCAACCTGCTCATCAAAATATAGTGCCGTTTTTGCCAATAATTCACCATAACATACAATATATAGTGGTCGTGGCAGCGAAAATCTCCCCAATTGTTCGCTTTGTTCGCCAGAGACTTCCCCAAAAACGGAGCTCACGTCAGCGTTTGCGGTCTTGGCTTTTTCCTGAATTTTCAATGGGTTAGAACGGGTGAGTTGTCTTGGATTGAGCGGATATTCTTCGATTGGCGTTTTTGAGCAAAATACACAACATATAGTATGTCAACAATATTTTTGCCACTATATGCGGG
>CAIZGN010000435.1 GCA_903932505.1 Candidatus Hydrogenedentota bacterium | reverse complement strand
CTCGGCTCTTCAACCGCGATCCGCGCTCCCTCCAGTAGTTCAAATGGGCACCCCCCTTTCTTTTTCGACTGGCAGGCAAACGAGGCCAGCACCATTTTCCTCACTGATTCCGGGTTCAGCACTTTCTTGTTTTCGCCAATGCGCTCTCGTGTCTGGTCAGGACCAACAAAGGACAAGTTGGCTTTGCCTCCTTCCACCCGCAGGTCAATGAGGAGGGCGAATAACCAGTCCTTGAGTCGCTGGGAGAATCCCTCGAATGTGCTCTTGCTGTCCTTGTGGTTCTCTTCGGCCAGTTGTTGAGTGAGCACTGAATCGGCCTTAACACCCAACATCTCTTCAAGGAGATGATTGGCCTGATGCCCGGCCAGTGCCCACACTTCCATTTCCCCGATCCGCTGGCCGCCACCGATGACCCGGCCGTGGATCGCTTGACCGGTATCGCGGGAATAAACGGCACATTCCCCGCCACGCCGGGCCTGGGACTTCAGTTCAGGAACGTGTTTCAGGCGAACGATATGCTGAAACCCTACCACGACCGGCGAGACAGTCTTGGTCCCGTCAGGCAGAATGAGTCGAATCCGGCCGAAGCGATCTAAACCGGTGTTTTCGAGCAATTGCTGGACCTTTGCGCGATCCAACGCGCCGAGAAACGGCTGCCCCAGGGGCGCATCTGCCGCAATTCCCTCCTTGACGAGTTGCTCCAGCTTGCAGCCTCCTTTCAACAACCAACCAGCGTGAGTTTCAAGCAACTGCCCCAGGTTCATCCGGGAAATCACACCGTGAGGATTGAGCAGGATGTCAATAGGCCTGCCGCGCAGTTCAACAGGCAGCTTTGCGTCATCGGGGAGTCTTGGCATCTGGTCAGAGGGTAGAATGGCTCCTACAACCCCTTTGTTCCCGTGCCTTCCCATCAACTTGTCGCCGAGGCCCAGCTTCAGAAATTTGACCAGCTCGTATTCCAACACGCCTCCCATCCACTCCGCCGTGCGTTGGAAGTGGATGGATTTGAGTTTTGCGGGAGACCGGTCCTTGTAACGCAACTCCCATTTCACGCGGTCCTCGGCCCCCTGCAATCCGAACGCTGCGATCAAGTCACCGCCCCACAACATGGAGCCACCGATCGCAAGTCCGCTCTTTTCCGCTTCCAACACTGTGCTGCGGCCCAGACCTGTAGGCACCCAACCTGGCTTTAGCCGAAGCTTGAATCTCTTTGGAATCTGGATGTCTAGCAACCCCTCTTCGAAGGTAGCTTGCAGTCGTCCGTGAATGGTTCCCAACTTCATCCCCCCTGCGCCGACAACATGCTGCCCAACCACGATGGCGTCATCCACATTCATCCCCTTCCATGGCAGGTAGGCCACCAGCAGGTCAACACCTAGAGCGAGGTTCCCTTCGCTGTCTGCGGCATCGGGACAGATTCCCGCGTCGATGAGGGGCTTCGCGAGTTCCTCAATGGCCGATTCCCCTCCAGTCTGGACCAAGGGGGCTTTGCGTGCGAAAACCGGCACCGCCTGACGCAGGTTTTTGGCCCCCATCATGCAGCGGGCGCCGTCGGTATGCTCAAAAAATGGAACCAACCCAGCCCCGAAACCGAGCTCCTTGTGTGGTTGGGTGGGGTCAGCGGGAGTAATTCGGCCATCCCAATCGACCTGCGCTCCACGTGCTAACTGGAGAGAAAGCCCCACCAGCCCGGATTCCGGGCTTTGAACGGGGCAAATGCGTCCACGGAATGAGGGGTGATTTTGGCGATAGGGCGCAGGGAGCATATCCAGAACGTCGTGGGCTAATGGATATCGCCGAACCTGTGTCAGCAACGCGGCCAGATCAACCGGGTTTACCGGCTCTATCCATTGCAGCGGGACGAATCTTTTCTTTGCTTCGGTCGTGTGTCCTCCCGACCAACCGGGTGGTCGCAGACGCATCGCCAGAGCTTTCACCTGATTCTTGTCGGATAACTTTTCCCATAGAACCCTGCCGAGTTCGACGTCCACCTCACCTTTTCCTCGGAACGCGCGGAAAACTTCAGCTGACTCATCTCCTGCTATTTCCAAAAGCGTGGTCACCAGGGACTCAGCCAATCTCGCCTTCAACCACACAGGAAAAGTCACCAGAACACGGTAATTGAGATCATCCTCGTCAGTTATGGCAAGTCCACTGGAACCTTTGTTCTTCACTGCCAGATCGTGAACCGAACCCCAGAAACCGTCGGCCTTGTCCACTCCCCCTTTCGACGGTATATCCACCGACCCCTTGAGCTCAAACGCAGCGCGGAGGAACTCAGGCCACGCAGAAGAAGGGGGCAAAATGCGGAGGCGTGCGGGAAAGGCACGCCTCCACTGTTCGTCGGTCAACTTCCCGCACCGTGCCTGAACATAACCGCCCCCCGACAATCCAACGCGCCAAAACACCTGCTTCAAACCACCGGGTTTCTTAACGTATCGAAACCCAGGTAATTCCCCCAGCCAGGAAGCCCAGACGGCCAACCCTGGCCAACCCGAATCCTCTCTGTGTTTTATGAAAACTCCGTGGTAGGGCATCGGAATCTCAAGCCGCAGCGGTTTGTCGG
>CAIZGN010000434.1 GCA_903932505.1 Candidatus Hydrogenedentota bacterium | reverse complement strand
GTCATCGGAGAGACCGCCAAGGCGCTCTGGCCCTCATCTGCTTCCCCGGCACCTGTGGATGGGTTGCAGACCGAAGAAACCCCGGGCCTGAGTTTCTGACCACCCGCTCGCGGAGGCCCGGAAGACTGGGCCTCCGCAACTTTATCGACCCTGGCACCTTGTACCTTGCATAAACTTCGGACTCAGGTGCGTATTCAACTTGGGGATTACCGATGCGTTTTGCGCCCGGATGAAAATTCGGACACGCAGACAAAAACCAAAGAAAGAATTTAAGACTTTCACAACAAGGCCGATAAAGATTGGAAGCTTTCGGGCCAACCGTCAGTGGGGGGAGACTTTGGCTTCGCAAATCAGAGACGCCTTCGAGTCATTGAACGCGAAGCGAGTGTGAATATTTGAGATTTTGGGTAACAAACGCAACAAAAACGACAGAATCACAAACGCACAAATGAAAACAACAAATTGGAAGTTACTGATCGAGGAAGTTGCCAAGGAACTTGGCGTGCTGGAGACAGCGGTAATCAGCGTCAATTCCATCACGATAGATGACCGCGGCAAGGACGGGCGGGCGCAAGTGGACGTGACCAAGGGCAAGACGCCTGGAAATCTTCTAACCACTGTCAACCAAAAAGGAACAGTGAGCATACTTCCTGGAGGAAAACTGAAGAAGGTACTAGAAACGCTTTTTCCCCAGAAAAGCTCACCAGTTGGTGCGCATTCAGCCCCGATCGCGCCTATCAACACGCCTGCTATAACAGGCAAGGCGGAAAAAAAGGATAAGGATCGGCGTGCAGCACGCGTAGAAGTATCCCGGTACGCCAAGCCTACTAAAATCGAAGAAGCAGAGGAAACCGGAACCTTAGAAGATGCCAACAATAACGGCCCTGTCATTGCAAGCGACGAGACCCTAGTGGGAAACACTTTCGGGTCCATGATAAGCGCCTCAGTTTTGATGACACAACCCGAGAATGAAAAGCAAGCGACCGCACTCCGCAACATTGCGATGCAATTTGGAGAGGATTACCACAACATGTCGCAATCTCAAGAAAGTGACGTATTGGACGACTATCGTAAGTACGTGGTCCCGGCGGTGGATTGCGGTGTGTTGAAGTTCGCCCTGATTATCTTTGATAACAGTGAAGGGGCGCCTTCTATTCAAGGATTGAACTGGCTTGAGTCGAACTCTAAAAAGTTCCTTGGGGGTAAATCTGGGAATAACTCCAAGACTTTTGCCCATTGCTTGGCAACCGGCCACCTCCTTGGTTTGGTTGAGAATCGCAAGGAGTCGCCTCCTTTGCGCTGGGTGATTAACCGTTACGATGGTTCCTGGCGCGGCAAGCCATCGCACTCTTTGACTCAGGTATCCAATGCTGGCCTGAAGTGGGGCGGGAAACCTTGGCTTATTGATGGTGGGACCGGCGTTAAGGTCGCAAGTCTGCCGGGTGCTGGGGTTTCCAGGACATTAGACGTGCTCGAAGTTAAAGGGCATAAGGATAAAACCGGAGAGGGGCCAAAGATTATTGCGGTGCACTTAGCCGGGTTTATTTCATTGCTGGGATCGTATGCCCATATGCGAAGAATCCGCGATGCCGTTCAGGCTGATTTCTTGGCTGTAAGCCCAGACCTTGCTAAAAATTATTCGTCGCCGAAGCCGATTTCGACGCACAGCGACTGGTCTCAGCAAATAGATGATTCTCCGTATTGCAAGAGCTTGTTACGCCTTTTGCCGCGAGAAAAGCTTGAGCGTTTGGCCAAGACTGAATCTCACAAGAGTTCCATAAGTAAGATAATCGATTCGCCCACCAAGCTGCGGAGTTACAGCGCGGGAGAAGCGAACGATTTTCGCTACACGGCAGTTATCTCAAAGGTGGGTTCTTGTTCCGCCGCTGGCGATGTCACCTCATATTCTGATTTGGGAACGGCTACGAGCTTTCGCGTTCTTGATGCAATTCTTTAGGCGGCTCCGACTGGCCTTTTCTTTGCCAAGGCGTCGGTTTACAACCCATAGAAATCGAAACCACCATTGAACAGCCTCAAAGTGGCAGTGGATGGTGTGGGCTCCCAAAAGATCGGTTTACCAACTCACAATCACCCCTATCCGTTGGATATGTCGCACAAGTTGCTGGGCCCGAGTTGGGCGGCCTGTGCGGGGTTCGTGAGGAAAAGTGTCGTCAAGTTTGGCGAGATTTCCCACCAACACAAAAAGTTGCTGGGCCCGGGATACAGCGACGTTCAGCAGGTTCACCCGCCGGTTAAGGAACTGGAGGCTGCCGTGTGGCTCTGATACGCGGGTGGAAAGTATCACTACTTTCCATTGGCCGCCCTGAAAGCGATGCACAGTGCCAATGTCCTGAGTTCGGTAGTTGGGAAAGTCCTTATCCACAAAGTGGAAATGCTTGCACAAGGCTGCCGCTTGTTTGCGATACGGAGTGATGATGCCGATGTCGCTATGACCGTCGTTCTCCGGTTTTGAGGCAAGACTGCAGCCGAGATCACGCAACTGCTGCACGATGTAATCCACGGCTTCGATTTCCCTCTGGTTGACACCGTCTTCAGAGCGTCCGCAGACATCGAAGGCAACGAGGTGCTTTCCCTTCCATACCGGGTCGGCGGGAGGCGTCAACACCTGAAGCCCTTCATAGGCCAGTTCGCGAATGAATTCGGCGATCGGCTTCTGAC
>CAIZGN010000433.1 GCA_903932505.1 Candidatus Hydrogenedentota bacterium | reverse complement strand
TGAGCGAGGTTCGGGCCAGCGACAGGATGTTGGTCTTTTCGATGGTGTATATCTGTTTGATAAAGGGGATGCGACTGGCAATGCCCCGGGTTTCTGGAAAGCACATCATGCGCACGTCCGCATCGGGGTATTGTTCCGCCAAGCCCAGCATGGACGGCAGCGCCTGCACCACAGAACCGGCCCCCATAAGCTTGATGAAGAGAACACGCTTGGGCTGAAACGGCGGCTGATGATCCCGTCTCAAGACCCGACCGAGGAGGCGCGCCGCGAAATTCATGGACCAGCACAGGGGAATACCCACGAGGTGGTCGATGATAAGGGCGTTCTTGGTTTTCATGAGTGGCTATCCCTGTTCAAATGTTGTCAAAGGGCACTATCGGGTCGCGCTGGACCGCTTCCAGATCATACCGCGCTCACCGATGTTGAATCCCAGTTCAAGACTGCCCGGCACGAATTTCCCCAGCCAGGGCCAGCGCATGTTGATGTGTCGGCGAATCATGTCGGAAGGCACTTGCTTCTTGGGATAGAAGGAGGTCTGCAGGGAAAATCCGCACGGGTTCAACAGCGCATCCAGCCCGCGCAGGGTGTAGTGAATCCAATGATCGGGCAGGTAGTGGGGCCAGAGGGAACCCAGGAACTGGTTGGACAGGGTGTCAGCGGCGGGTATAACCATGAGAATGAGGGCATCATCCGCCAGATAGGGCATGAATTCCTTCAGGAAAGCCCCCGGATCAGGGATATGCTCAAACGAATCAAAAAAGGCCGCCACGCCGAAGGTCTTTGCCGGTAATTGGCGAAGCTCCCCGGCAGTTACCCTTTCCCTCGGAATACCGTTTGCGTCCGTGAGCTTGAGGATATCTTCCGTGACATCGAAACCGTGCACATCAAGCTTGAGTTCGAGTGCCGCGCGCAGGGCCAATCCGCCGGAACAACCGAGTTCAAGGATGGGGCGGGAACGATGGGATTCCGGGATTTGCCGCCAGAAATGGGTAAAGGTCTGGCGCTTGGCTTTGGCAACGGCCGATTCAGTGTCGTCGTGGGCCCGTTCCTCAAAATAGGAGGCATCGTAGGCATCGAAGACCGCGCCCGCTTCGCGCCATTGGGTCTTGCAGGTTGCGCATCGCAAGAACTGGTCTTTCCCTCGTTTGAGGGGCGCGGATTCGGGCGTTCCCGCGCATGCGGGACAAACAGTGCAAGCCATTAATATACCTCCGGTTCGTTCTGGAATGGAGCATAATGATACGGGGTACAGGTCTTGGGGCGCAACTTCGTGGCAGGTGTGTCTTGACTTGCCTCATTGGGTATGCTACAACGCATGCATGAAAATGCAGGAGGAATACGTCATGTCATCCGCGCCACGTTCCGAGCCATTGGGCACGGGCGATCCACGTTCGATTGTACTCTGGGCCCGTCGCTATGCGAAAAGCCGCACCATATCCTTCCTCGTGCAGTGGGTTTTCATCATGCTCATGGTCAGCGTGGTGGCGATAAGCGCGGCGTTGACCAATATGGCCCACGCCACGGGAAACATGGTGCTCTTCTGGGGCTCCATCAGTTTGATGGTCACGGCCATACTGGTGCTTGCGTGGTTTTCCTTTTCCCCGTGGGGTGGCGAGGCCATTTGGCGCATCACCCAATGGCTGTACGGCAAAGAGGGTTACGTGGCGTATGCGGGTGAGACGGACTCCAGCAGCCTGCCGGGCTGGCTGACCGCGCTGGGCGGGGGCCTTGTGGCCTATCACTTGGCAGGGGCGCTCGCAGTGAGTTTCAATTACCGTTTCATCGACTATTTGCAGCCGTATTCAGCGGTCTACATGGCTCCGTTTCTGTGCGTGCTCATCGTGTATCAGCGCCTGGGACTCTGGGCGTGGATATGGCCGCTGCTGTATGCGGCACACGCAGGATTGCTGTTGTGGGGCGCGCCCATCAAGTTCAGTGGACAATGGCAGATGATGAACCTGATTTTCCCGGTGTTCGGTTATGGACTGATTGCGATTCTTACCGGACACGCCTACAGCCGTTATGCATTGTGGCGTTTGAAACGGGCGGCGCGTTGCGGTCTTGCGGAGGAGGGGCGTGGCGACCCTGCGACCGGGGACGATGCCTCATGAATGATCTGGACCGAACGATCCATGAACCGGCGCGCTTGCGCATCCTCACCATTCTTTCGGGGGTGGATGTGGCGGATTTCAGTTTCCTGCTGAACACGCTGGGACTGACGAAAGGAAACCTTTCGTCGCACATGGATAAATTGGAGAAGAGCGGTTTCGTGGAAGTGCTCAAGACTTTTAACGAACGCATTCCCCATACGGAATTTCGCCTGACCGCCGATGGACGGGGCGCGTTAAACTCCTATTGGAGCAGCCTGGATGAGATTCGCGCCTTGCAGGAACGCCCCGCGCCACCGACCGGAAAAAGTGGCTCGCCGAACGCTTGACGGGGATAGTAACCCCCTTTATAATGGCAGTGGCCGGGGTGTCCGGCGGTGTCCCGTTCTTGGCATCCAAACCATGGTGGAGATTTGGTCTTGAAACAAGAAACACGCGAAGGGTTCTATCAGGACAAGGCCGGTAATTGGCACACGGATCGACGTTCGGGATCCGACCGTCGTGATTTTCGCCCCTCCAAGGGCGATCATGAACGACGGGTGGTGTACCGGCGTAAAGCGGATCGGGAACTCGATCGGCTGGATCATCGGGAAGTCGAAGCCGCGCTGGATGATTTCGCGGAACACCACGGCGGGCATCTCTAGGCGTTGGCTTGGCCGGTTGAATCACTGTCTGCTGCACACGCTGAAGCGTGGCTTGTACGCTATAGCGTGAACAACCTACTTCTTCTGCACTTGCTCAGGGGCGGGCTAGGGCGGTGTCTGCGGATTTCTTTAGATCCTGCGCCGCTAGACGGGCTGATTTCATGCCGGTGATCACTTCTGTTTCCGCCTTTTCCACCAGCGTTCGTACTTCCTGCCATCCGGCGACATCGGGTTCGGAGCGGGCGAAGGCCAAGCAGTCAAAAGCAGCGCGGCTGGCGGGCCATTCGTTCCAGTGGGCTTTCAGCGCGGAATCGTTTGCCGCAGACTGTCGTACCGGCAGGTAACCGGTGCCCAAGGCCCAACGCGCGGTATTCTTGGCCGTGGTGAATGATTTCAAGAATGCCCAGGCCACCCGCTGTTGTTCCTGCGGCACTTGAAACACGCAGACATTCGCGCCAAAGAGTACGGTCGCCGGATGACTGGGGTCGGCTTGGGGGATTCGGGTCGCGCCCCAACCTGCCTTGTCGCCGTTGCGGTATTGGGCAATGGCCGCAAGACTGGCGCTGGTGCGCAGAGTAAAGGCGGCCCGGTCATTGGCCAGCGCAACATTGTCGTCAAAGGTGCCTGGGGTAATCTGATAGGTCAGGCCTTCTTTGGTCAGCGTCTCGATCAATTCAAAAGCACGAACAGCCTCAGGGGAATCAAACAGGGTCTCGCGACCTCGAAGAATTTCGCCGCCCATGCTGAATATCATGGCGTCGATGGTGGAGCAATCCACAGACGCCGCATAGGGAATCTTTCCGGTTTTCTCCTTGATTTGGCGACACTGCACAAGGAAATCATCCCAAGTGACAGGCGGGTTCGCAATACCTGCCTCGGTGAGCAGCGTCCTGTTGTAGAACAGCATGAGCACACTTTTCGCAAAGGGGAAGGTGTACACTTTTCCCCCGAGTTCCGGGAAAGTGGCGGTGTTACGGATACCGGGGAAGAAATCGTCCCACTCCCCCGCTTTGAATCCATCGGCGGGGTCGTTCATGAATGAATCAAGCGGCACGATGGCCCCGGCACGGGCGTACTCGACGGCCATGCTTCCGTAGCATACGGCCATGGCCGGGAGTTTTCGGGCTTGGATACTGGCGGAGATTTTTCGATAGATTTCGGCGTGACTTCCCGCGTATTCGATTTTGATGGGGGGGGCGGGTCGGCCGGTATTGAATTCATCAATCATTGAGCGCAACAGTTGTCCGCTCTCCACGGTCTGGCGATCCCAGAAGAGAGTGTTGTCAGCATCAAGTGGCCCATAGGCTGCCGGGGCACTGCCGCAACCAACAAGTGATGCGGAGGCAATGGCGATGATTCCAAGGATCAAGAAACGCATGGTTTTCTTCCGGTTCGGGCGGATGCGCGTTTACGCTTTTATCCCGGCGCCCAGCGCGCCTTCCTGCACCTGCCGTTGTGCCGCGAAGTATACCGCTGCCGCCGGTAAAATGACAATGGCGGATGCGCACATCAGCAGGTTGACGCGTACCCCGGCATCTCCCGCAAACACGGTCAGTCCCACCTGAACCACGCGCATGGATTCATCGGTAGTGACGACAAGCGGCCACAGGAGCCCGTTATAGCCGCCGAGAAAGGCGAAGAGGGCCACCGTGACCACAGCAGGTTTTGCCAGCGGGGCGGCAATCCGTGCGAGAAAGCGCAGGTGTCCGCACCCGTCCACACGGGCTGCGTCGAAGTAGTCTTCGGGGAGTCCGAGAAAGGCCTGGCGCATGAGGAAGATCGAAAATGCGTTGGCGCACCAAGGGACGACCAAGGCCCAGTAGGTGTTGTACCAACCAAGTTTTCCGATGAGCACAAAATTGGGTATGAGCGTCGCCTCGAAGGGAATCATCATGGTGGCGAGTATGGCGCCGAAGAGGATTCGCTTGCCCGGAAAACGGAGCCGCGCCAGCGCATAACCCGCCATGATGGCGGTGAGAGAGACGAGTCCGGCAATGGTGATGGAAACAGCCAGCGAATTCAGAAAATACCGGGCGAAAGGGGCCGCCTGAAAGGCCTGGATATAGTTTTCCGGATGCCATTCCCGAGGCCACGGGGACAAACTCGGGGTGGTGGCCTCAGCCAAGCCCTTAAAGGAGGTGCCGATCATCCACAGGAAAGGCCACACCATCAGCAGGGCGGTGCTCGCGAGGAGCGCGTATTTCGGCCACTTGGTCATTGCAGGGAGGTCCGCGCGCCCCACAGACGCCATTGTGCGATGGAGAGCAGGGCAATACCACCGCTGAGCAGCACCGCGACGGCAGCACCGTATCCCCAATCGCCGTACTCGTAGAAATTGGAGTAGATGTGTATCACGAGATTCTCAGTGGTTCCAAGCGCGCGCGCGCCACCTTGGGAAAGCGCATAGAAACTGTTGAACGACTGGAAGGCCCGCACCCCCCCCACGATGAGCAGAAAGAGAATCATGGGGGCCAGCAAAGGCAGCGTGACATGTCGAAGCATTTGGGCGGTGTTGGCCCCGTCGATGCGGGCGGCGTCCTCTATTTCGCGGGGTATGGCGCTGAGACCTGCGAAGAAAACCACCATTCCGTAACCGAGGCTGTGCCACACGTCAAAAGCGATGATGCAACAAAGCGCCAGACTCGGCCCCCACTCCGGTGAAACCCACCCGCCCGTGAGGAGGGAAAATATCCCGCGCGGTTCAAGTATCCACTGCTGAGCAGGAATCCCCAAACCGGCAAGCAACTGGTTGAAGGGGCCACTCTGCGGGTTCAGCAGGGCGCGCCACACCATAGCGGCAGCCACCACCGGGGTGATATACGGGAGGAAATAGGCGGTGCGAAAAATCGAACGGGCATATTGGATGCGAAACAGGAACCACGCGGCGAAAAAACTCAGGGTCAGGGACAGCGGTATGGTTCCGAGTGCGTAATAGGTGGTAACTCCGGCACTTTTCCAGAAGGCGGGGTTGTGAAGCACCCGGCTGTAGTTCTCAAAACCCACATAACCGCCCATGGCGAATTTTCCGCCGCACAAACTGAGCTGGAAAGCGAAAAAGAGCGGCGCGATACCGAAAAGACCGAGGATGATACCCGCAGGAGCGAGAAGTAGCACTGCCGTCCACGCCTCGTGACCATGGGCGCGCGACCGCCGTTCTAGAAAATCATCAAGCAGTCCAAGCATGGCGCGAACCCGATTTTTGTAGTGACGGTCATCGCAGACAACGAAACGGAGGCGATTGTGCCCCAACCCGTGCCCGTTGCCCCTTTCCCCATCAGGGCTGCGCGGCCTGCACCGTCACGACCGCTTCTGCGGACAACGGGGTGGCATGCCCATCGCGCCGAACAGGAACCGGTATCTTTTTTCCACTGTAGGCGGTGAAGACGAGGTGAAAAGTCCCAACGGGAGCCTTCTCCGGAATGACGCCCGACAGGGTCCATATTCCGTCTTTGGCCTTGGTATCCTGTCCTTCCCCATCGTCACGCAGCGCGAAGAGTCGCTGGGGATCTTCCTTGACTTCGCCCTGCATCCGGGACACGATCGCGTGCTTATCCTTAACTTCGACCTCGATCCGAATAGAGTCTCCGGGTTTCACGGTGGCGGGTTGAACTTCCGCACGCACGATGGAGGGAACCCCCGACAAGGTATTGCAACCACTGAGGATCACAACAAGAGACGCGACTGTCAGCGCAGGAAGCGACCGCAGGCCAAGGCCGAACAATCCAGTAATCATTGTGCCCGGAACTCCATATTGTTTGAGGGTCGTGTCACACCCCCGCCAACCCGCCTTTTTCTTACCGGCGTTCAGCGTAGCCGAGCACCGTACCGTGAGTCAAGCGCGCGAAAACGCATCACAGAATCTGCCCCTGACTCGACGTATCTCGCCACCGTACGATTGATGATCGGATGGACTTGACTTAGGAAACACTAAACGCCAATATAGTGTGCAAGGGACGGAGCGCCGCCCGGCATGCGGTTTAGCGTTTTTGAGGAATAGGCAGGACGAAGTGGCAAAACATCAGCGTGGTGAGAACGCCCGGCCAGCCATGGCCCAGTATCTGACGGATCATGTCGAGACCTTGTATCCTTTGCTGCGGGAGGCACTGAACCCGGACTACATTCGCGAGCGCGAACCATTTCTGGATGCCTGGTTTCAGAGCCAAGTTAGCTTTTTTGCAGACCGCCCTTCAAGCGCCGCAGAGTGGTTGCCTGAAATTGCGGGTGAAATTCGGAGAGCCAACGCCGACCTCGCCGACCTTCTGGAGCAATTGCGACGCCTTCGTCTTGTGCTTCTGGATTACTGCGACCGGGATCCTCATGCTCCCGATCCCGCTACGTGCAGGGAGCAGGTACGGCGTCTTGCCGAACGTCATGACCGACAGAGCATCGAATACTGGGGGCAGTTGGAGCGGGAGACGCTGTCCGCCGGCCGACGACGCTTGCGTGCGATTGCCGAGTGTTTCCGCAACCCCTTGGTCGTCGTTGACCAAGAGGGTGTCGTTCAGGTCGCCAACAAACGCTTCACCGGTGTTTTCGCCTCTCAATTGAGAGACATGACCGGACAGTCCCTGATGGCCTTGTGTCCGTCCGACACTGCGGCCGAGCTTCGTCGCTCGCTTCGTCAGCAGACCTCCAAGAGTACCCGGAGCTTCCCGGGCCGTCTGATTGTCGCGTCCGGGAAGCACATTCCAGCGCGATTCTTGGTAGAACCGCTGTTTGACGCGGCGGGTCTGCGGGACGGTGCCACCATCACCCTGGAGGGCGCGGAGACCTGGCCGCAGGGCGAGCAGGATTTCGTAGTGCCCGCGATCCAATCCTTTGCCTCGATGTTGCCCGCCTGCCTTCAGGTGTCCAACGTGAACGGCAAACCCGCATACACCGTGGGCGATGTGTCCAGCATGTTCGGCCAAGAGGCGGATGACGGTTCCCCGCTGTGCTGCCAGGTAACCCGTCAGAACGGAAAGTCACCCTCGGATTGCCCTTGTCAACAGACTCTCGAGACGGCTCTGCCCTTCATGGGGGAACTCCCGGTAGACTCGCCGACAGGTTCCAAGTGGTATCAGTGCGTATGCGTACCCATGCACAGCGCCACGGGAGAAATCTCACGCATTGCCTGCCTGTTTTACGATGATTCAAAGCGGCGGCAGCTTGATCGTCATCTGCAGTCGCTCCTGCTTGAATACCAACAGATCCCGCTGGCGTCCCAACTGGCGATGACCGTGGCACATGAGTTGCGCAACCCACTGGCCGTGCTCGTTGGCTTTGCTGAAATGCTGGCCCAGGGTGTGCCCCCCAGCCAAGTATCCTCGGTGGTTGATAAAATCCTGCACAGTGCCATGCGTTGCAAGGAGATCGTGGAACAGCTGCTGGAATTGGGCCGTGGCGGCCCCTCCGAGCGCGTTCCCATGGATGCGACGGCCTTGTTAACGGATCTTGTCCAGCCCGCCTTTTCCGCCGCTGAGCAGGCCCGGATCACCTGGCACCTGCCGACCCGCCACTGCCTTGTGGAATGCGTTCCCGGGCAGTTGGCCCAAGTCTGCATCAACCTGTTGCGCAACGCATTGCGTGCCAGTCGCGGACGCGCTAACTTTTGTGTGTCCGTGGGGAAAGAGAATGTCCGACTGGAGGTGAGCGATGACGGCGCGGGTGTCCCGGAAGAACTGCGCGAGCACATCTTCAAGCCCTTTTTCACGACTTTCAAGGAGTTCGGTGCCTTGGGCCTGGGGCTCAGCCTCTCACAGGCCGTCATTCAGGAATATGGCGGCCGGCTTTGGTGAAACCGGGACACGATGGACAAGGCTTGCGAGAACCGCTTGTCAGGGGCTTGCTTTATCGCCGAATTGCCGTTGTTCCAAAGCCATGCCGTGACCGACTCAGGATACGCATCCATTCCGGAATCCGTGCAGCGACCGGACAGCAAGTGCGTACTGGTGGTGGACGACGAAGTCGACCTGGTAGAGATGGTTTCCATGATCCTGACCATGCACGGCTATCGCGTAGAATCGGCATCCACGGGCGTTGAAGCATTGATAAGATGCAAGCAGGACAACTACGACGCGGTGATTCTTGATGTTCAGCTTCCCGGCGAGTTGGATGGTATGGGCTGCTACGAACGCCTTCGTACCCTCCATCCCGAACTGGCAAAGAAGTCGATGTTTGTGACTGCGGACACGATGAGCTATCAGACCCGTCAATTTCTGACCCAGGTGCATCGGCCTTATCTGGAGAAACCCTTCCTGGTTCATGAGTTTGTCGATGCGGTGAAAGGTCTGCTGGGAGAATAATCAATCTCCTCCGGTGGGCGGGGCTTGGACTTCCCGTTTTCCCCGGGCCTTCTGCCCGATTTGCATACGCCACGAAATATGAAGATAATGCATCGGTTGTAACCCATTAAATGGAGGTCTTTTCATGCATCCGAATCCCCTTCTTGGCTTATTCTACCACTGGCTGGGTGGTCTGGCATCGGCGAGTTTCTATATTCCCTATCGCCGGGTTCAGTTGTGGTCCTGGGAAACGTATTGGCTCGTGGGCGGTTTCTTCTCATGGTTGATCGCACCCATGATTCTCGCCAATTTACTGGTTCCGGATGCCATCGGGGCGATTCGCGAGGCGGGATGGTCCCCGATTTGTTGGGCTTACTTCTGGGGCGCGATGTGGGGGCTGGGTGGATTGACCTTTGGTTTGACCATGCGATACTTGGGCATTGCCTTAGGTATGGCCATTGCCTTGGGTTATTGCGCGGCCTTCGGGACGCTCATGCCGCCAATCTTCAAGGGCGAGATTGGAAAAATCCTTTCAGAGACCCCGGGGCAGTTCATTCTGTTCGGTGTTTTTGTGTGCTTGGCCGGTATCGCCATCAGCGGTATGGCCGGCATGTCCAAAGAGAAGGAAATGCCGGAAGAAGAGAAGAAGAAGGTCATCAAGGAGTTCAATTTCGTCAAAGGCATCCTTGTGGCGACGTTCTCCGGTGTGATGAGCGCCTCATTCTCCTACGGGCTGCAAGCGGGCAAGCCGATTGCCGCCATCGCCCTCAACCACCTCACGGAGGCAAAAAGCGCGGATCTCTGGCAGAACCTGCCCGTGCTCATCGTGGTGCTTTGGGGCGGTTTCACCACCAACTTCATTTGGTGCGTTTATCTCAATATCAAAAATCGCAGTGCGCACGAATACTTTACGCCGACCACCAAATCAAACGACAAAATCGTGTCGGTGCCTATGCTTGGCAACTACGTGTTCTCGGCAATTGCGGGCGTTACCTGGTACCTGCAGTTCTTCTTCTACAGCATGGGCGAAACGAAGATGGGCGAGTACAAATTCTCGAGTTGGACCCTTCATATGGCGTCCATCATCATCTTCAGCACCCTGTGGGGCGTGGCGCTTCATGAGTGGAAAGGTTCGAGCAAGAAGACGCATGTGCTTGTGACGATCGGCCTGGCCGTACTGGTTCTGTCCACGTTCATCGTGGGGTACGGAAACTACCTTAATTCGTTGCCGGAATACGCCGCCGCAGTAGCCGCAAAATAGTTTATAGACCTGCAAAGCGCGGAGCGGCCGTCTGTTTGACTGGTTCTCCGCGCTTCTCTATCATGCCACCTATGGTAGTTGATGGATAGTTGGATCTGCGACGGGTTCGAAGGAGGAATCTTATGGCACGCGTGGAATTGCGGAATCTGAGGAAGATTTATCCCGGCAATATCGAGGCGGTCAAGAACGCCAACCTGACGGTCGAGGATCGGGAGTTCGTGGTGCTGGTCGGCCCTTCCGGCTGCGGCAAGTCCACAACCCTGCGGATGATCGCCGGATTGGAAGAAATTTCCGAGGGCGAAATCCATATTGGCGACACGCTGGTCAACGATGTCCCTCCCAAAGACCGCGACATCGCCATGGTTTTCCAGAACTACGCGCTCTACCCCCACATGACCGTCTATAAAAACATGGCTTTCGGTTTGATGCTGCGCAAGTATCCAAAGGCCGAGATCAAAAAGCGGGTGCATGAAGCGGCGGAGATCCTCGGGATTACCGACTTGCTCGACCGACGCCCCAAGGCGCTTTCCGGCGGACAACGGCAACGTGTCGCTGTGGGTCGGGCCATTGTTCGCCAACCCAAGGTATTCCTTTTTGACGAGCCACTGTCCAACCTCGACGCGAAATTGCGAGTGCAGATGCGGGCGGAGATTTCAAAGCTGCACAATCGCCTTCAATCCACGATGATCTACGTCACCCACGATCAGGTGGAAGCGATGACCATGGGCGACCGCATTGTGGTGATGCTCAATGGGGTAATCCAGCAGGTGGACGCGCCGCTGGACCTGTATCACAAGCCCGTGAACAAGTTTGTTGCGGAATTTATCGGAAGTCCGCCGATGAACATTCTCGGTGGTGAATTATTCGGCCAGAATGGGGATATGCGCTTCCGGGCTGCGGCGGGGGCGGTGGATCTGTGCGTTCCTGCCTCCATGCGCGAGCGTCTGGGCAGCTATGCAGGGAAGAAGATTCTCTGCGGAATCCGCCCGGAGGACTTGAGCGAGAACGAGACGCAAATCGTACACCCCGGCACCAGCATTGAAGCACCAATCGAGGTGGTCGAACCCATGGGCTCCGAAATCTACCTCTACCTCAATGTCGGCGGCCAGTCTGTGACCGCACGCATCAAGGCCGACCGCGAACCGAAAGAAGGGGTGCCCCACGTTCTCGACGTCAATATGGAGAATGTGCATTTCTTCGATCCGGACACCGAATTGACCGTGGTGTGATAGCAATCAGTGGCGTTTCGCGATTGAAGTGCCCTGTCCATATCCCCCCTACACGCACAAGAAGGATCCACGTCCAGTGAGCATCAATATTGAACAGGCCAAGGCACTCTTCATCCAGGAATTTGGCGGCGAACCGGATAGCATCGTGCGGGCACCGGGACGGGTCAATATCATCGGCGAGCACACCGACTACAATCATGGTTTTGTGTTGCCCATGGCGATTGAGCGAGAGACGGTGATCGTGGCAAGAAAACGCGCCGACCGTGAATTGCACGCCTTCGCGTCCAATCTGGAACGACGGGCGGTTGCCTCGATTGATCAACGGGTGCGCAATGCCGAAGAGCCTTGGATGGACTACATCGTGGGGGTGACAGAAGAGCTGGCGAAGCTCGACTTGGCTTTGTGCGGGGCGGATTTTCTCATTCAGGGCGATGTGCCGCTGGGTTGCGGCCTGAGCAGTTCCGCAGCCCTGGAAATGGCCGCCCTGCGAATGTTTGAATCCTTTGGTGGTTTCGAGCTGGCGGGACCGGCGGCCGCCCAACTCGGTCAGCGCGTTGAAAACGGTTTTCTCGGCCTGAGTTCAGGCATCATGGACCAGTTCATTTCG
>CAIZGN010000432.1 GCA_903932505.1 Candidatus Hydrogenedentota bacterium | reverse complement strand
GAAATCGGTCGCGTTCTTTGAGGATCGCGTGCATTTTGAACCGAACAATCCCGAAGCGCACTTCCATCTTGGCGAGGCCTATGCCGCTGGCGAGCAGTTTGACAAGGCCATCGAAGCCTTCAAGAAGGCCCTTGAACTCAACCCGCAATACGGTGAGGTCTTCGGTCCCTTGGGCGATGCCCTCTACAGCCGGTCTGAATTCAACCCCGCCCTCGAGAATCTGGTGAAGGCCGTGAAGCTTAACCCGAACGATGGTGCCCTGTGCCAGAAACTGGGCCTGACTTATGACAAGCTTGGTTCCTTTGAGAATGCCGCACGATTCCTGCAGCGGGCCGTCGACCTTTCGCCCCGCAACGCCAAGTACAACTACAGCTTGGGCTTTCTCTATGAAGCCAAAGGGATGAAGGATGAAGCCCTGCAGAATTTCAAGGCCGCTATGGAACTTGAAAAGGCCAAGAGCGGAGAATAGTTCCGTTATGCCCGTGTAAGCAGACGCTTGGCGCTCCTAGTTGGAGGGGCTCCCGGCTGGGATTGCTTGGTGAACCGTCACGAAAAAGGATGCAGCGATGAGCCGCGAACTTAAAGACGCTTTGGGCCGCATCTACTCCGATGATTTCAAGAAAATGCAGGAGTCGGAGCGGCAACAGAAAAAGAATGGATCCAGCCGCAACAACGGGCAAGACCGGACGGAAAAAATGCCGCTCCGCCAGTTGCTGCGCGTGGTGATGGCCATCTTCTGGCTTGCAATCGTGGCTGTTTTCGCTTTCGCCACAGTTTACTACTATAACGAATATAAAGCCGCGCTCGTGTGGATTGAGCACGACAAGGCGATTTGGGACAACGAACTGCAACGCCGTGCAAGCTTGCTGCCCAAGCTCATTCTCGTCTCGGGACGCTATAGCGACCACGAAAAAGTGCTTTTTGAGACGGTCGCGCAGGTGCGGGGCAATGCTCTTAAGAACGGCGGCGAAGCGCCCGCCGACGGCACCGAACCCCCGATGAACAAGCTCATGTCGTCGTTGCTTGCGGTTTCGGAGCAGTATCCAGACCTGAAGGCTACCCAATCGTTTCAGGAATTGATGAAGGGCATGGTGGTGACGGCCGACCGAATCACCGAGTCCCGCGCCTCGTACATCCGCCGGATCAAGACCCTCAACGACCTATACACCATGTTCCCAAGCAATATCTTCGGGCGTTTGTTCTTCATAGAGAACCCGGAGCAGTGGAAGATGCCCACATCGGATACCCCCGATCTCGAGGTTGATCAAGCGTTCAAGACATTCTTGGAAGCGCGTGCAGTGCAGCCGCCTGCTCCCGCGCCGGTGGTTTCTACCCCAGTTACCCCAACTCCGACAGCTGCGGCAAGCCCTGAGCCCAAGAAAACAACCGAACCCGCAATAACCGTCGCACCTGAGCCCTTGAACGCCCCAGCCGGAGTCACCGACATCCCGCTTGCCATCGCACCTGCGGCACCGGTTGAGCCGGAGCCGGTGAACCCATCGGACGGAGGCATTGAGCAGGACACCCCGACCCCGGTTGAAGTTCCGGCCAAGCCGGTCGCTGCTGAAGTGCCCGCTAAGAAAGCCGGACCTGCGCCGGCGGTAGCCCCCGCACCCAGGAAAAACACTACCCGATGAGTAAGCCCGTCTTGTCATGCCAGGTCTGTCAATCAAGAAGCGTGTGGATATGCTTCTTCGAGTGCCTCTTTCTTGCATTCTTCAAGCTGGTGATTGGCCTCACATCCGGCAGTAAGGCCATGCTGGGTTCAGCCCTTTACACGGTCACCGATCTCATTTCCGCCTTCCTCCTCATCGTGAGCCTCCAGGTGTCCAAGAAACCCGCCGATGACGGGCACCCCTACGGCCATGGCAAAGTCGAGTATCTGGCTAGCCTGTGCATCAGCTTCATTGTACTGGGCGGCACCATTGCCCTCATCCTCGTGTCCACTTTCAGTCTGTACCACGTCGACATGTCGCCCCTGCACTGGATCGGCGTCTGGGCCTCCCTCGCTTGCATCTGCCTCAGTGAAATTGTCTCCCGTCTCATGTCCTGCTGTGCGAAGCACTCCAAGAGCCCGGCCATGGCCGCGCACGTCAAGCACATGAATATCGACACCATATCCGATTTCGCGGTCATCATCGCCATCGTGGCGGACGAAGCGGGTTTCCCGATGCTGGACCCCATTATCGCCATCGTGGAGGGTGTACACATCCTCTACGAATGCTCAAAAATGATCAACCGCTCGGTCGGGCAATTGATGGATCGTTCCATGTCTGACGATACGCTTGAACAAGTGCGTACCATCATCACGCAGAATCCCCAAATACGTTCGATCACCGACTTAAAGAGCCGCCACTCGGGATATGGGGTCATCCTCGACGTGGGCGTTGCGCTTGATGGTTCCCAGACCGTCGGCGAGGCGCGTGCCATCTGCGCTGAACTTGAACGAATCCTGCTCAGCACCGTGGACAACGTTAACAGCATTCATATCCATTACAGAGCCAGCCGTGAGGCGGGGTTGGACATAGCCGTATGAGAAAACCACAGTGTCAATGGTGCGCCACGAATTCCTCTTGGCTGACCTTCGCGGCGAACTCCTTTAATGGCTCGCTGCAGGTTGGTCTGGGCTTGATGACGACGAGTCAGGCCCTTGTCGCCGATGGCTTTCACTCCTTCGCGGATGCGGCCACCAACATCATCACCCTTGGCGTCCTCAAAATATCGGGGAAGCCCGCCGATGACTGCCATCCCTACGGCCATGGCAAGATCGAGTTCCTCGCATCCTCCTTTTTCGGTATGACTCTCCTTCTGCTTTCCGCCGGTATCATGATCCGCGCCATTGCCTCCATTATTCAGGGAGACATGCCCCCCATCCAGTTTGTGGCGCTCGGCCCCGCAGTCATTTCCATTCTGGTCAACATTGCCATCGCAAAATACGGTCTTTGCGTTGGTCACGAAATGAACAGTCCTGTTGTCATCGCCAACGCTCAGGAAAACGTAGCCGATGCCTACGCGGCCATCGCAAGTCTGGTCGGTATCGTTGGCGCATTGTTGGGATTCCCCTGGCTGGATCGCCTCGCCGCCCTCTTTGTAGCCTTCATGATTGCCCGCATGGGCCTTGAGATCTTCCACGAGGCCGGCACCGGGCTCATGGATGGCTCGATGAGTTCGGAAGACCGCACCGAGGTACGACGATTGATCCGCTCCATGCCTGGTGTAGAGAGAATTTCCTCGCTGCGGACGCGCCGCATCGGCCAGAAGACTTGGGTCGACGTGGGTATCGAAGTTCCCCCGGAGGTCTCCCTTGAAGACGCCGACCGGATCGCGCACGATGTCCGAAACGCGATCCTGCGCAAATTCGACAACACGGAAAATGCCGTGGTTTACCTCGACCTGCACAGCCCCAACAGGCCGAGACGCCGTTCCGTATGGTCCAGAATCTTCGGAAGGCGGAACGAATCGTATGACTGAGTCCGGCATTAATAAATTCCTCCGATTCGGAAGCATCACCTTGGTACTCAAGGCCGTGTTGGTCGCCTTGGTGCTCCTTGCCATGTATTCGGGGAATATTACGGCCCGCAGTCAGCACCTCTGGATAGGCGCAGAGGTGGTTCCCGTTAACGACACCATTCGAACCCAGTTTGGGGTGGACAAGCCAGGCGGGGTGCTCGTAAACCAGGTTTATCCGCATTCACCCGCCGGTCATGCTGGCATTCAGCGGGGCGACATTATTCTTAACATCGGCAACACGCCCGTCCACGGCCCCGCCGATGTCCGGGCACTCCTGTGGACCAAGGCGCGTCATGAAAACGTCACCACGGTCTTTCTGCGGGACGGCGTGACCTATTCGGCCCCACTCGTTCTCGACCGCCATGCATCGGTGCTACAGTTGACCCTCTGGGTGGCCGCTGGTTCACTCCTCGCCGGGTTGCTCGGCTCCATGACCGGCTTGGGGGGCGGGGTGGTCATCGTGCCCATGCTCACGATTTTTTTCGGGGTTGACATCCGCTACGCGATGGGCGCATCCCTCGTGTCCATCATCGCGACCTCATCCAGTGCCGCCGCCGCTTACGTCCGCGAAGGTTTTTCCAACATTCGAATCGGCATGTTCATGGAAATGGCGACCACCATCGGTGCCATCGCCGGTGCGCTTCTGGCCGCCGCTGTCCCGACCCATACCATCGCCGTGATTTTCGGGCTCGTCATCCTATACTCCGCTTTCTTTGTGAGTCAGGGTCGTAAGCGCCTTCCTATCGATGAAATTCCCGACAAGATCGCCGTTGCCCTCCGCATGGACGGCTCTTACCCAGATGGTGATGACATTTGCGCCTACCACGTCCGTCAGGTGCCCCTAGGATTCTTGGTAATGATGGGTTCGGGTGTCCTTTCCGGGTTGCTTGGCATCGGCGCGGGTGCTGCCAAAGTGCTCGCCATGGATCAGATTATGCGTATACCGTTTAAGGTATCAATTACCACCAGCAATTTCATGATCGGAGTCACTGCTGCCGCGAGCGCGGGTGTGTACCTCAGCCGTGGCTATATCGAGCCTGGACTCGCAATGCCCGTCATGCTCGGCGTCATGCTCGGCTCCGCCATCGGAGCGAAAGTGCTCGTGTACGCCCCCATACGCCCCTTGCGCCTCGTCTTCGGCGTTGTGCTACTCTTTCTCTCCGGCGAAATGATCTACAACGGTCTCACGGGGGGGATATAAGCCATGCCTGCGATAAACGTCTCCGACAAGGCCATTGAAAATGTCATCGCGCGTCTGCTGCGCTTTGGGGTGCTGCTCGCAACCACCATTGTGATTCTCGGGGGGATTCGCTATCTCTGGAGAAACGGTGACCTCGCACCCGACTACGCGGCCTTTGCCGGCTCCCCATCCGAGTTCCGGGGTTTCTCGGGGATCATGGAACTGGTATTATCCCTACGCGGTCGGGCTATAATTCAGCTGGGACTATTGGTTCTCATCGTCACACCAATCGCCCGCGTAGTTTTTGCCCTTATCGGGTTTGCCTTGGAAAAAGATCGCCTGTACACGGCCGTCAGCTTGGTCGTATTAATCATATTGCTGTTTGGCCTGTTCGGAATCGCAACGTAGTCGCGCTCGGATGCGCCGATTCGTGTGAAGGAGATAGAGATGATGTCAAAGACGTGGAAAAAGATAAAGCGCAAGTTCGATGACCTTCGCGCGCTAGTGTCTCTAGGGCGCTTTGCCGTTCTCTACGTCACGATTCTGCTCGTTGTCGTGGTTCTGGGGGTCATCCTCTTCGTTCAACCCACCCTCCTGCGCCACAAAGGCTGGGTCGGCATCCAGGTGCGCCACGACATCAACAGTTCCACCCTGGTCATCGAACAGGTTCTTCCCGATTCCCCCGCCGAATTGGTCGGCCT
Organism: Candidatus Hydrogenedentota bacterium; assembly: GCA_903932505.1. GTDB lineage: Bacteria > Hydrogenedentota > Hydrogenedentia > Hydrogenedentales > CAIZGN01 > CAIZGN01. The sequence goes on along the minus strand of CAIZGN010000432.1, from coordinate 3,699 downwards.
GCAGCCGGGCGACAAAGTTCTCGCCTATAACGGTACACCGGTCACCGACATAAGCATCCTCAAAGAACTCATCCGGGGGTCCTATATCCGGCAGCTCGTCCGAATTGCGATCGAGCGTAATGGCAAAGCCATGTATGCCGACGTTCGCATTGTGCACATTCCAGAGAATGTCACCGTCCTACCCCCAATTGTACCCATCTATCAGGGAACCCCACGCCCGCACCCCGACCGGGGTACGTGCACTGACTGTCACACGCTCCTGCCTCCACGCCCAATCTGAGACAGGCAGGCGCAGCAACCGACCGAACCTGAAGGCGGCACTATTCCTGCTGTCGATGGCCTCGGGAACGAGGAAAGGGCAATGTAATGAATACGCCCTTCGTAGTGTGGCGCGACGAATACCGCACGGGGGTCGGTTTCGTTGACGAGCAGCACCAGCGTCTGGTAGAGGTGATCAACACCGCCCACACGGAAGTGGTTTCGGTGGGATGTGACCAAGAAGAGTCTTTCCGGCGACTCATCAAGCAGGTTATCGATTACATGAAGTACCATTTCGGCTCGGAAGAGAAATGGATGATCGAGTATGATTACCCGGACTATCCCCGACAAAAACAGGAACACACTGCTTTCGTGAAGCGCATTCTGCAGGACACCGCTCAATTCGACTCGGGCGATAATCGCGCGGCCATCCGCTTTATCTACTTCCTGCGATCCTGGGTTCTCGCGCACATCGTCTGCGAAGACGCGAAGTTTACCGACTTTTGCAGGGAACACCCCGAAGTCCCCGTGGATTAAGCGCCTTCCCAAGCTCTCTTATATTCTGCTAAAAATCGGTATGCGCGGTTACTTCGGTCACCAGACGACCGCCCGGTCGGGCTTGGGGCATCTCCTGCGCCAATCGATCCCACAGCACTTTTGCCCCGCTTGTCGCGGCAGTGGCGACGACAAAAGGTACCAAGGCCACGGACGAACCCATAAGCGTGGTCGCGCGCACGACGTTGGCAACCGCAATGCCCGTGGCGGTGGCCACGCCAAAACCGACTGTTTCGGAAGCCGTGTTGCGAAGGGCCTCACCGCCACTGATTTCACGCTTTCTATATCGCTTCAGATTCAGGTAACCATGCACCGAACCCCACAGCGCGCCTATGGCTGCGCCTCCAGCCAGTGGGCCAATGGCACTGGCGGACGAAGCCTCGGCTGACGCTCCCGCCGTGGATGTGACCACCGGCCGTATGCGACCCGCCGTTCGCCCCATGGCATACGCAACCGCGACCAGAAACGGCCGCGAAGTTCCCACTGCTTCAATACCCATTTGTAGGCCGCTCCTTTCCCGTTATTGCGTCATTCGCCATTGGCTAAGCAGTGCCCATGCCGCGAAACATGAAATAGGCCGCACCCACCATGCACAGTCCAGCCCATAGAAAATCCCATCGAAGCTGCTCGCGCATGTAAAACGTGCAAAAAGTGGCGAACACGCACATCGTGATGATTTCCTGCATCACCTTCAATTGGGCCAGAGAAAAATGTCCATAGCCAATACGATTCGCCGGCACCTGAAGACAATACTCGAAAAAGGCGATCCCCCAACTCAGCAGGATCACCGTAAACAAGGCGCGGTGCTTGAAATCCTTTAAATGCCCATACCAAGCATAGGTCATAAACAGGTTCGAGCAAATCAGCAGGCCAATGGTGCTTAGTAGACGCATGCGATTCATATCCCAGATTGAAAAGAAGAGCGAAAATCAGGCAAAGCCTGTAAGCTCTCAGCACAGGCGCGAATCCATTATGAACCGCCTAGGTGGAGCTTGTCAAAGCGCCCCTTCATTGGCATGAGACACCCCCTAAAACCGGATGTGCCACACCGCCGGGTCTTTTATATTGTCATCTATCCTCTACGGAGCGAGAAAAGTTACCAGCACACGAAGGACGCGTCGCACTACGGACCAGCGCTTGGATTCCTCGACGGCTTTTGGGACGGGCGCGCTCGTCTCATCTTGCGTGTAGTGCATGGCACCGGCCACATCGGCGAGTGAACTGCGACTTTGACACAGCATATCGCCCACGGTGTCTCTGAATGCCTTCGCCGTGTCCTTGTCATGGGCCTCATGGGTACCCATGACCAATATCGTGTCGGGGAAGTTTTCCCGGATCACTTTTTTGAACTGATTTTGAAACGGGCAAAGTGTAGCCACGCAGTTCGCAAAATGGATGGCATCCACACCCGTCTGAACCAGCGACCTGATTTTCTCAAGGATTTTCCCTGGCCCCACGGCGGTTGGGCAGCCTGCGCAACTCACGATGCCCACCAAGCGCGCCCCGCCATTTTCCCCATAGGCCGCAAATTTCCCCCGCCCCTCATTGATATCCCGCAGGCACAAGTGCGAGCAGCAGGCCAAGTCATGGGTGGTGTTCGAGCAAGTGACAATTCCAATCCGGCTCATCGTTCTCTATCCTCTCTGTGTATGTCCCCAAATTGAACCATGCGGCCCCTTGGCACCCCGCATTGTGTGCGGGATGCCAAGGGTTTCGTGCTAGGTTTGCTTCGATGCCGCGTAGGTGATACTCGCCACTACAACGCCCGCCAGCAGTGCCGGTAGGCAAATTCCCCGCATCAGGTACAGCGGGATGCAAAAAAGTCTGTACATTTCGGTCACCTCCCTTCGCAGATTTCATCGCCTGAGACTGCGCATTCCATCGCAAGATGTCCAACGCAGTCTTTGCCGGGCAGACGGTTAGCACCCGAAAAAAACGGTCGGGCACGCACGCGGTCCGGCATCTCAAATGCAGGCCCCTTCAGTTGTCCAGAAAGAAACGCGCCAAGCACCACCTCCACCGGGCCTCGAATCTCTGACACCACGTGCACACCCGCCGAAACCAGCAACTTTTCGATCGCCTCGGAAATAGCCCCGCAAATCAGCGTGTTCACCTGCCAGACTCGCAGTTGTTCAACACGTTCCAGAGGCGAATGCATATCAAGACTGATCATCTGCCGTTCCACTGGGGCGCGATTCTCCACCGGTACCAGCAGCAACGCTTCCGCCGTATCAAACGCCGGAGATATCTTTCCATACCCTATTGTCAACGCGACTCTCATGCTTTGGGCTCCTTCCGCCTCTAGCCTAAAGCACAAACCGTGCCGAAGCACTCTATATACGGCAAAACATTCTTCAACTCACTGCAGGATATAGGTTTAGAAGCAGAGTAAGGAATGAGGATATTCCTGTGGGGAGGCTAGATTGGCAGCAAGAATGCGACTATGCGGGGAGTGTAGTCGCATTAATGCGACTTATTCTTTCTCAATTACCGGCTTCGGCGAGGAGATTCCCAACGCTTTGATTTTCCGAAATAGCGTACTCTTGTGAATGCTCAGTTCCCGCGCCGCCGCGAGCCTATTGCCTCCGTTACGGCGCAGGGTCTCCAGGATGGCGTGGGCCTCCGCAGTTTGCACAGCGGCGCTTATGGCCAAGGAGTGCCGGGTTCGCCTCGCATCCGAGGCGGCACGAGCGGTCAAGTGCTCCGGGAGACACCGGGGGTCGATGGTCTCTCCAGGGGGGCAGAGCACAAAAGCGTGCTCAAGAATGTTCTCAAGCTCACGAACGTTTCCAGGGTAATCGTACGCCATTAGGATGCCCATGGTCTCCGGGTCGACCCCGTGAATATTACGCTCCTCGAGCCGGTTGAGTCTTCCGACAAAGTGCT
>CAIZGN010000431.1 GCA_903932505.1 Candidatus Hydrogenedentota bacterium | reverse complement strand
GTCACCGTTTTTCATGTCGCGCACCGCCGTGAGGCTTACCGCCAACGGTAACCAGTGGTTGTTGCCTGATTTCTGCAGCTTCTTTTACACAGGGAGGTTCGGGTATGGCCCGGTTTGAGTCAACCCATTGGAGCGTGGTGCTTGCCGCCGCGTCTTCGCCGTCCAGTGGCGCTTCCAACGCCTTGGAGCGCCTCTGTGCTTCCTATTGGTATCCCTTGTACGCCTACATCCGAAGTCGGGGCGTAGGGCCGGAAGATGCCCATGATCTTACCCAGGAATTCTTCGCCCGCCTGATCGAAAAGGGTTTCCTCAAGGACGTCCGACCGGAAAAGGGGAAGTTCCGAACCTTTCTTCTTGCCTCGGTCAATCACTTCCTGTCCAACGAATGGGATCGCGCCAAGGCCCAGAAACGGGGCGGGCATCTGCAATTTTTACCGCTAGATTTTGCCCAAGCGGAAGAGCGCCACGTGCGCGGTGCGGCGCATACCCTTAGCCCTGAGGCCTTGTTCGAGCGCGCTTGGGCGATGGCCGTTCTGGACTCGGTGCTGAGCCGTCTGCGCGACGAATATGCCCGCGCGGGGAAGGAATCGCAATTCGACCACCTCAAGGGGGTGCTGGTATTGGGCGAAGGCGGAGCTTCCTATCGGGAGCTGGGTGGCGAGATCGGATTGAGTGAAGGCGCGGTCAAAGTCGCGGTACACCGTTTGCGTCGCCGCTACCGGGATCTCCTGCTGGAAGAAATCGCGCAGACGCTGGCGGAGGGTGAAAACACGGAGGAGGAGTTGCGGCACCTCATGGCCGCGCTGAGCGGGTAGGTGGGGTGTAACCTTTTCTTCCATTTCCGTCTAATAACAATGAGGCGTGCTGAAAGCGCTGTTGGCGTTCGGGTAAGACACGGAAACGGTGAAGCCCATGCAAACATCAAGTCCGATGGGAAAGACGGTCGCTCTGGCGCGCTGTGCCGCCTACGGTCTGCGATATGTGTTCGCGCATTGGTGTTTGGGTACGACCATGCCGCTTATTCGCGGTTTGGTGCTTACCAATCGCTGTAACCTGCGATGTCGACACTGCCGTTTGGGGGATCATGGTGAAAAGGACTTGGATTTTTCGGAGGTGAGAGCCGCCATTGACGACTATTATGAGGAGGGCGGTCGTTGTCTTTATCTCGAGGGTGGCGAGCCTTTTATCTGGCAGGACGGCCCCAAGGGGATTGAGGATATCGTGCGCTACGCGCGGCAGCGTGGCTACCTGACCGTTGTTGTCTATACCAACGGAACCCTCCCCATCCAAACCTCTGCCGACACCGTGTTTGTCAGCGTGGACGGGCTCCAGTCCACCCATGACTCCCTGCGCGGCAAGTCGTTTGACCGCATTATGGGGAATATTCGCGAGTCCACGCACCCCTCGATTTTCATCAACTACACCATCAACCAGTGCAACAAAGACGATGTTCGGGGCTTTTGTGAATACATCCATCCCATGCAAAACATCAGGGGTACCTTCTTCTATTTTCACACCCCGTATTACGGCTACGACGAGTTGTTTCTTCCGCCCGAGGAACGGGAGCGGATGTTGCACACGCTCCTGGAACTGCGGCAAAAGTACCGCATACTCAATTCGCGGGCGGGACTTCATGCGGTACTCAGAAATGACTGGAAACGGCCAATGGGCAATTGCTCAGTTTACGAAAAGGGCACCATCTACAACTGTTGCCGATATCCCAACGACCCCGAGCTGTGCCGACAATGCGGCTATCTCAGTTATGCCGAGATTGACCAGACTCTCCAATTGAAGCCCTCAGCCATTTGCAATGCCCTGAAATACTTCTAGCGGTGCACACGGGGAGGAGGAATTTCCATGCTTCGAGCGGTGTGCATATCTCAACAGCCCCAGAGGGGCTGAACAGCAATAGCCGTGGGTGCAACCCACGGATCACGGTTTCCAAAAAATAATGTTCAACCCCGATAGGGGTTGAACGACAACAGGGACAAACGCAAAGACTTCAGTGCCGTCCCAATCAGGGTACTCTGACGAAGACATGGTTCCGTTGCATAGGAGAACGATTCGATGAAACACCGGGTGCGGCAGTTTCTACTGAAGCGGATGACGGGAGAGAACGAGATCCACTTCCGGAAAACCACTTTCTCCGAAGAGGAGCTTCGGGAAAAACTGGCCCACACCGGCGACGTCGGACTCTACCTGCACATTCCCTTCTGCGAACAAATCTGTCCCTATTGCCCCTACAACAAAGAACTCTACCGGGCGGAGCTTGCGGAAGGCTATGTGCGGGCGATGAAGAAGGAAATTGACTTCTATGGCCGAATTACCAAGGGCAATAGAATTACCTCCTTTTATATCGGTGGGGGAACGCCGACGACGATGCTGCATAGCGGACTGGAGGAGATTCTTGCCCACGTCCGGGAGGTATTCGACCCGACATGCGATATTCACATGGAGAGCCACCCCAAGCACTTGACGCCCGAAAACCTGGACAAGATCCAGTCGCTTGGAATAAACCAACTGAGCATAGGCGTGGAATCCCTGTCGGACCATCACCTCAAATCCCTGTGCCGCCCTTATACCGCCAGTGAGGCCCGTGTCGCGGTGTCGCGGGCGATTGCCCGGGGCTTCAAGTGCGTGAATGTCGATGTCATGTTTGATTTGCCTGGCCAGACTTGCCGGGAGGTCGAGGAAACTGCGCGGGAGATTGTCTCGCTGGGTGTCGACCAAATCGCCACCTACCCCTTGTTTCTCTTTCCGTATACCCCCATGGGAAACAACGGTTCCCGTAAACATCAGATTCTCCTGCGGAGCCTGAAGCGCAGGCGGATGCTCCGCGTTTTCGAAAAAGTTTTTTATGCAGCGGGGTATGAGCGCAGTTCCTCTTGGGCATTTACCAAGCGGGGCGTTCCCAGGTATTGTTCCGTCACCGTGCCGCAGTATCTGGGGCTGGGGGCCAGTGGTGGAACGTATTTGCGCGATGTCTTTTATCTCAACACCTTCGGGGTCGCCGAATACATCAAAGCCATGGAGGCGGGTGCATCGGCGGTGGCCCTGGCCGTAGACCTCTCGGAAAAAATGCAACGCGCCGGTTGGTTGTACTGGCGCATTTACGAAACGCATTTCCAAAAGAAGGACTATCGCGAACGCTTTGGCGAAGAGATTGAACAGGTCTATGGCGGATATCTGCGGTTTTTGAGCATGATTGGATTTCTCAAAGATGACGGTGAACGGATTCTGCTCTCGGATCGGGGTTCTTTCTGGCTCCACGCGGGCGAGGATATTCTCTCGATTGATTACATCAGCAAACTGTGGGGTGCATCGAAGCGGGACTGCTGGCCTGAGCAGGTGGTGCTGTGACGATCATGTACAATTCATTCTGGATGATTTACGGGTGAAGACCATGGCGGGAGTTAGAACAATGACGGAACACGACCAATGCCCCGGATGCGGTGCAGTCCTGCCCGCAGACGCTCCTGAGGGACTTTGCCCGCCCTGCCTCATGGCTGTGGCCTTTGAAGAATTTCCGGGGCCTGACCCCGATGCCCCCACCCGCGTGGATGACGACCCGCTTTTCTTTGCCGGGAGGAATCTGGACGGATCGGATTTGGACGAGATTGAGGGGCGCTATGAACCCATCGGGGAACACTCGCGTGGCGGGATGGGGCGCATTCTGCTGGTGCACGACAAGTCCATCGGCCGCGAAGTCGCGCTGAAGGAATTGCTGCCTGCTTCAGAGGATGCTCAAGACAGCACCCCGGCCCGTCATTCCGGGGCTGCGGTTGCCCGTTTCATGCGCGAAGCTCGCTTGACCGGCCAGCTTGAACATCCTGGCATTGTGCCGGTCTATGAAGTGGGGCAGCGCGCCGGGGGCGGACACTATTACACCATGAAACTGGTGCGAGGAAAGACGCTGCGTGGCGCGTTGGAAGAGACAAGCTGTCTGGACGACCGTATCCGTCTTTTGCCGCACATGGTGGATCTCTGCCAAGCGGTGGCCTATGCCCACAGTCGGGGCGTCATTCATCGTGACTTGAAGCCCGACAATGTCATGATCGGGGAATTCGGTGAGACCGTGGTGATTGATTGGGGAATCGCGAAAGCGAATTCGGTTGGCGGGGGGGTGGGGGATGCGGTGAATATCCCCGAGCGCGTCAGCGACAGCGGGGAGGAACGACAAGCCGTGGAGACCATGGCAGGGGTGGTGCTTGGTACTCCCGCCTACATGTCGCCGGAACAGTCCGTTGGCGACCTCGCTTGCGTTGATGAGCGATCCGATGTGTATGCGCTGGGTGCGGTGCTTTATGAAGTTTTGACTGGGGAACAGTTATTCCAGGGCAAGAGCGCACGCGAGGTGCTACTGAAGGTGCAGACCGAACGCCCACGCCCCCCCCGGCAAGTCGAACCACAGATTCCGAGGGATTTGTCCGCCATTTGCGAGCGTGCCATCGCCCACGAACCCTCTGCCCGCTTTGCCTCCGCGAAAGAGATGGCCGATGCGCTTCAGGACTTCGTCTCCGGTCGCGTGTTCGGTGCGCGCCAAGCGCGCATTTCTTTCTTGACCGGCGTCTACTCCTTTGGGGCGGCGCTCGTAGCTGGTGGACTGGGGATTCTCGCTTATTTCTATCAAGGAGAAATGGCACCATGGATCCGGGTTGCCACCTTGTCCGGCATTTCTGCCGCGCTCTACTTGGGCGGCATTTACTTTGCCAAGTCCAGAGGACGCAACCGGGTTGGCAGTGTGCTTATTCTGCTCGGGGCGATAGCGGTGGGGGTTGCTCTCTTTTCGGCCGGGGCGCTTTACGACGTGCCCTATCTTTCCGTCGAGACTTCAACGGCTTGGGGCTTGTGGTCGCTTGGTGTATTGGCGGGTGCCTATGCGTTCCGGAGTACGCCCAGTGCCCTCGTGGCCGCAGCCACCGCATTTGTGGCCTTCGTCCAACCTGCGGTGTTCCCGGGGGGGGCTATCTATCCGCCCGGTCTGGCCTGGTGGTTCCCTGCGGTGGTTGCCATCGCTCTTTTGCCCTTCGCCTATCGCCAGATATCCAGCGCGGTCTTCGGGGTTGCCCTCGCCCTGATAGCGACATCGAGCGCCATGGCTTCTGCGGGTGACGGCGAAATTCTGCGGGTCTGGTTGGCGATACTGGCCTCTTGCGCGCTGTTTTTCCCGTGGGGCTTGATCTTCTTCCCGGATGACCGCTACCGGAAATTTGCCGAATTGGCCTCGGGTGGCGGTGCGGTTGGCTTGGCCGCTTCCTTCTGCATACTCCTGTCACAGAACACCTTGGATTTTCACACCACCACCTTTCCAGGATGGCCCGGTTATACCCCGGGCAGGGATTGGCTTCCGCTTGCACTTTTGTGCGGCGCGGCGGTGATATTGTGGGGGCTGGCCATCAAGCGGGGATTGCCCTGGCCTTCCCTGCGCCCGATGGCGCGGGTTTTTCTGCCCTGCACGGCGATCGCCGCTACCGCCTTGATTATCGGGTCAGCCTCTATCAGCCCAACCGGGGTGGTGGACCCCTTCGGGCATCTGACCACCTTCTTCATGATGGATTTGGCCGCTTTTGTCTTTGGGGCGACCGCCGCCTGGACGGGTGTCATCCTGGAAGACCGCTCAACCTTCCATGCCGGTTGTCTTTTTGTCGCGCTGGGCATACTTTTCCGTCTCTTCGAGGCCGACATGGATTTGCAAGGCAAGGCGGTTGTGCTGGTCGTTCTTGGTATCGCCGCCGTGGCGGCCGGGCTGCGTTTCCAGCGGGTGCTCAAGAAGAAAAGGCTTATTTGAGACGTTTGTGGTGCGGACTTGTAACCTTTGCCGGTATTCTCTTCTTATGAAGATGTAGGAACGGATACAAGTGAAGCTCATGTAGGGACTCGCCCATTGGGCGGGGAACTCGACCTTGAGGAGGATGGTGATTATGCCTGCTGACGCAATGCTCGTCGTGCTATTGGTGCTGGGTGGTTTCATTGTCGTGATTTATGGGGCCATATGCGGCATTTTATCCCGATCCAAAATCGCGCATATCCAAACCGAGATTCTCACCCTGCGGGGCCAATTAGAGCAACTCAAGTTCAAGGCCGCTCTGGAGCCGGTCGCGCCAAAATCCAGAGCGTCTTCGCTTGAGGAAGTTCCACCGATGGAGGTGGTGAGTGTCGTCGTGGCCCCACCCGCACTTCCTGTGGCTGCCAAAATGCCGGATGCGAAAGAGCGCCCCAAACCCGCCCCTTCGAGAGCCGAAACCTCCACCTATCCGGCGGAGTCTTCCCCGCTTTTCGGCGACATACCCTTGCCCAAGTTCGATGAGGCCTTCCTCATGAAGGTCGTTCCCTGGGTGGGGATGTTTATGTGTCTTATCGGCACGGGATTCTTCCTGCGTTATGCCTACAACAACAACTGGATCGGTCTGCAGGGGCGTCTAGCCATTGGTGTGCTTGTCGGTCTCTTTTCCCTTGGTCTGGGGGAACATTTCCGCCGCAGGCAGTGGCCGCTTTTCCAGCAGATTTTCTCCGGAGGCGGATTTGCCATCCTGTATATTTGTGACTATGTGGCCTTTGGCGTGTACCACCTTATTACCCCGGTGGCGGCCATGGCACTTGCCATTCTGATTAACGCCGCCGCAGTGCTCATGGCCGTGGCGGAGAACACTGTTTCTCTGGCCGGGCTGGCGGTACTGGGCGGCTTTCTAAGTCCCATTCTGCTTTCCACGGGGGAAAACAACCCGCACGGCCTGTTTATCTATGTGGCCATTTTGAATCTTGCCGCTCTGGGTGCGGCGTATTTCCGCCGTTGGCCCTCGTTTGACCTGCTTTGCTTCTGCGGTACACTCTTCCTCTATGCGGGGTGGTACAACACGTACTACGATGCCTCGCAAATGGCCCCCGCGCTGGGTTACGCCTCCCTGTTCTATCTCATGTTCCTCGTCATTCCCGTTTTGCACCACCTGCTTCAGAGAACCCATATGGACAGTGCCGGATTGGCGCTTCTGATCGCCAATGCCGTGCTGTCGTTCTCCCTGTATTACCAGATCCTGCACGTTGATTACCGCTACGCGCTCGGTTTTGTGGTCTTGGGCCAGGCCGCCCTATTGCTGGCGTTGTTCCAGGTTTGGGCGCATCGCATCGGAACGGATACGCGGGGCGGGCAGGTCATGCTGGCCATCGCCCTCGCGCTGATTATTATCGCAGTGCCCATTCGCCTGCAGGCTTACGGCATCCCCCTCGCTTGGGCGGCAGAGGGATGCTTGCTCATCTATCTGGGCGTGCGCTTCCCCGAATGGTCCACCGCTGCGCTCATCAGCCGCATATCGGGTTTGGTGGCACTGGTACTCTCCGTTGGCGGACTTTTCAAGCAACTGCCCTTGCATACCCAGGCGTTCATTCCTGTGCTGAACATGCCTTTCCTGTCCTGGGTGCTTGTGATTGGTGTCATAGCTTTGGTCGGTTGGTGGTTGCGGAAACCGGGTGAGCCGCAGGCCGAGGGTGACGCCAAAACCGGGGAAGCGAATTGGGAAGCCGCTTGGGAAGAGCTTCGACCCTTTATCGTGGCTGCTGTGGCGCTTTCTGGAGTCGCTCTCTCCGGTCTTCTGGCCTCGATGGAAGTCTGGAAATTCTGGGACATCCGCATTCTGGAACTGCGCACGGGGAGCCATGTACCTGACTCCGCCCAGATGGCGGCCTATATGAACTATCAGTTCGCTTCGCTCGTCATTTTGTGGGCCGCCATCAGTGCCGCCCTCACCGCCGTGTTGTGCTCGGCAAAATGGCGTGCGCAGTTGCCCGAGGCGGCTGCCGGGGCCGCCCTAGCCTGCTATGTGGTCACCGCTTTGGTTTATCTTTCAGGCTGTGAAGGCTACGGTTATCCGGAGGCGTTGCTCGTCTTCAACTGGAGCTTCTTCTCCCGGATTGCAGTCATCGCCGTGCTTTGGTGGGGCTCCATTCGAATCCGAGCCTCGTACACCAGTCTCGAAGAAGTCCGCTATGCCGCTCAGGGAACCGAAGTGGCCGGACACTTCTTGCTGGTGCTGTTGCTGGCGATGGAAATGCATTCCTGGAGCCAGCACACCCAAGTCATCTCGCGCT
>CAIZGN010000430.1 GCA_903932505.1 Candidatus Hydrogenedentota bacterium | reverse complement strand
GCAGGCTACTCCGGCTTTTTCCCGATGAGCCGTTGCAGGGCCTCCACCATGGCTTCCGTGCGGTTGCCCGGACGGGATGCTCCTTGGTTCTCCAAAGGCTCCTCCCCTTCTCCTGTCTCGGCAATAGGCTCTTCCAAAGAGGTCTCATCGGATTCCATCGCCGTCATTCCCCACGAGCGGTGAGAATGGGAGGAATCGTCGGGTTCAACGGACTCAAACTCCGACTGCGGTTCCACTTCCTCGATATATTCCGACTCATCTTCCGTAGGGGCGGTGGGCACCGGATCTTCGGCAAGTTCGGGTGTTTGCATATCTTCCACCGTGCTAACGAGCGATTCCGTTTCCTCACTTATCTCCGGATCTTCGGGGCGATCCTGCAAAATACGCGCAAAAGAGCGAAGGGCTACCTCGGTCTCGGCATTCTGCCAAGCAGGCTCCTCCGCGACCTCTTCGGAATCCTCGCTGTCGACACTGGCCTCGGCCTGAACCCGTCGTTCGAGTTCCGGAACCGACAAGGCGTCAGAAATGGTATTTTCATCGGGCTGCTCGTTCGCGGTGTCTCCGGCCGTTTCGGAATCCGGGATCGATTCCTCGACCTCGGGCGCATCGGGGGATACCCGGTGTTCCAGCGCAGCCTCGGTCCACGGCAATGCCGGTGCGGGCTGTGCCAGTTCCGCCGCTTGTAGGGAGGCCGCTTGGGCCTCGACTTCCGCGACCCGGCGTTCGAGTTCATGCAAGCGTTCGAGCGCGCGCATTTCATTGGAGCGCGCATTGTCCAGATCGCGCTGCAGTCGGGAGACTTCTTCGGCGCGACGGGGGTTTTCCACGGGGCGCTGTGCGGGGGCGGATCCAAAAATCGCGGGATCCATCAGTGAAATCGGTTGGGGACGGATATGGGCCTCCGGGGTCTGAACGGCCGTATCAAGCGCACTCAAATGTGCGCCCAAAAGCCAAGTTTGCATTTCCGGTGCGGCGGCGGGAGCCTGGACAGGATCAGAGGCTCCCCAAAGCATCTGCTGCATGCGGATATGCTCAAGATCCTGACGAACCGCATCCTTTTGGACATGCTCCATCTCGCGCAAGCGTGCCTCAGCGCGTTCCAGACGCGCCTCCAGCAGCACGCGTTCTTCCCGCTCCCGCTGCAATTCCACAGTTAATTGTTCAGTCTCAGCCATTACGGTATCCTCTGCCGACAATCGGCACTTGGCCTCGCGGTCTAGTCACGGGCGTATGATAGCGGACTTGGCGGCAAAAGTCCATGTTTGAGACATTTTCAGCCCCCCAGAACCACCCGGTCCCGTCCCGTTTCCTTGGCCTGGTACAAGGCTTTGTCCGCCACTTCCACCAAGGCCTCCGGACTGGCCAGGGTTGATGCGAAGGCGGCGACGCCGACGCTAGTGGTGACCTTGAGCTTCTGATCCTCCGTGCCTAAAAATACTTGGTTCCGAACGGCCCGGCACAATTTCTCGGCCAAGGCCCCAGCCTCGGGCAGGGAGGTACGCGGGAGAATGATCACCATTTCCTCCCCCCCGTAGCGGCAACAGATATCGCTGGCGCGCGTGTTTTTCTTCAGCAACACCGCAAACTGTCGCAGCACCTGATCGCCCGTTTGGTGTCCGTGCGTGTCGTTGAACTTCTTGAAATGATCGATGTCGAACATGAGAATCGAAAAGGGGATGCCGTCGCGCTTGGCCAGAATAAACTCCTCGCGCAGTCGCAGGTCAAAATATCGGCGCACATAGAGTTTCGTCAAGCCGTCCGTCACGGCCTGGGCGTACAACTGCGCGTTATTGATGGCCACCGCAATCTGAGAACCCAATTGCCGGAACAAAACTGCGTCGTGGGCGGTGAACGGGGAGTCGTCGTGGTGATCCTGCAGCAACATGACCCCGAGCGGTTCGTGCTTGGCTACCAGCGGGACATAGGCCTCGAAGTAGTGTCCGGACTCCCGCAGCAGCACTTTCGGGTGATCCATAACCTCCCACAGCGGCGATTTACGCCTGGGCACCACGTCTTCTTCCAGACGTTCCGGGGTAATGAGGTCTCCCCCATACTTCGCGATCGTGGGGCGGAGCGTGTCATTCTCTTTGTCGGCCTCATAAATAGTGAGACGCCGAACCTCCAGTGCGCCTTGGACGACAGTGGCGATGAGGCGCATGGTTTCGTCTTTTTCCAGGGAGGCGCTGATGGCTAGGCCGATTTCTCGCAGGGTGGCGAGATGTTCGACCTGCCGTCGCAGCTCGAGGTTCTGGCGATACAACGCCTCAAATTCCCGATCGCCGTTAAGATCATCGGGCCGAAGTGTCATAGTTTTCTTCCAGAGGTTTGAGTAATTTCCACACCCGAAGTATAGCGTGGATTCAAGTTCCAAGTGCAAGTTGACCCACAGGCCCGCATTCAAAATAGCGAGTGCCACCTATTTGAAGTGCGGGATGAAGTCTCCGCTTTGGCTGTGGGAGCGGGGATTTCACCACAGAGGCACGGAGGACTCGGAGAGGGGGACGATGGAGGGCGGTGCGAAACGCACTCACAGCGGGTACCAGCTATTTGGAGTGCGGGGACGAAGTCACCGCTTTGGCTACAAACGCAGCACCACCCCAAAACCTCATCACAGCCCCCGAAACCACCCCTCTCCCCTCCCCGCCCCCCACACATCTGTGGTGAAAACCCCCCACCCACAGCCAAAGCGCCGACTAAAGGTC
>CAIZGN010000429.1 GCA_903932505.1 Candidatus Hydrogenedentota bacterium | reverse complement strand
GCCCCCGTGGAAATCACAACATCCGGCCGCTCACGAAGCACCACGATGGCCATCTCAACGGCGAGCCGAATCAGTTTGAGCTTTTCCGACATGTTGGCGTCATCGACGGCATAAAAGCGAGCCCCGTTCACCTCCTGCTTGTAATCTTTACTCACCGTGACATAGGCAATGTCATTCTGCTCCAGCACATTGGAAAGCTTTCGCAACTGCACCCAGTGACCACCGCAGGATGCGACAGCCATCACCCGAAGACGAGGGGTTCCGTGGCTGCTTTGCTCTGGAGACGCACTACCCTTGTTGTGGTTATTCCTCATGACCTCATTTCCTCCGCGCTTCCGCCACCGTCACCGCTCCCCGACTCTTTTCAAGCAACTCCAAACTTGCCCTTGATCCGTTTGAAGAGCTCACTCACGCGCCTATACGATACCAGACATATCCGCATTTGTCAACAAAAAACTCCGCAATAAAAACGAATCCTCTTGCGTCGACCTCCCCAAAATATCAATAAAAACGCGCCTATACGCAATTTTCAGTGAACTTGTAACACCGATGCCATGCTGGTTTAGATCGCGTTTTTGTCATTGCATTTGTCGATAGGCGTTATTTATGTATAATAATCGCATTTCTATATTTTTGGCATGCTCAGCTCGGCACTCGAGAAAATTCTCACCCGAAAAAAGACAAGAAGTGCTGGACTTCACAGTCTCCTCGGAGAGTTGGACACCTACAAGAAAATACGAACCTCACCGCTCCTTGAAAGGCACAAAACCGTATTCCCCACGTATCTTCGGCCAACAGCGGCATATATATAATAGTTATCTCGATAATTATTCCCGCTGATATGTTCCACCGAGCTAGATTTTCGGGCAGCCAACGCATAAAACACCTTCCCTCGGGGTGATTGGGGAGACAAAAAGGCTTTTGGGCGGTCATCGAGAAACTAGCCTCGGCAGCCAGAGGTAATACTTACATGATAAACCCTGTGGGTGCTGCCATTTTGGACCGCCCAGAGCACTTCTCGACCGCCGCTGACGCCCCCAGAGAAAAGCGAAGGCAGGCACGTGAGGCAGGCCAGTTAGCCAAGGCTATATACCCCTTCCAGCGAAATCGGGCGTGGGGGGGGGCGAAAAAGCCATCGCTGGCATTCAAGGGAGGCTCAGCCCCCCAGCGCCTTGACGAGCGCCGCCCGTTCCTCGGCGGAAAGTCCCTGAAACAGGCGCGCCAAGGTCGCCAGCACGGGGTTTTGTTCAACTTCAATGGTCGGCTCCGGTTTTTCCCCGCAAATCGCGCTGGTTTTAAGAGGTTCCAGGCTTTGTGGTTCCGGGGTGGGTGGAAAGGTGAGTACATCTCTTTCTTTTCTCTGTAAGTCATTATTGGCCAATAGGTTACGATCCTCACTAGGCGGGCTCATAACCCAAAGGTCGTAGGTTCGAATCCTACCCCCGCTACCAATTGGAATCAAAGGACTTACGGCGACGTAGGTCCTTTTTTTTATGCCCAAGAACCGGCCAATTGTTACTTAATTGTTACTTATGAAATTGGCCGGTATCGCCTGCCGCATAGAATATGGACTTGCCACGCAGAACGAAAGCCCAACCCGGAGGGACTGTGTTATGGCATGCTTGTGGAAACGCGGCAAGACGTATTACGCGCGATACTACGTCGGAGGCAAACAGAAGGCGGTTTGTCTCGAAACGGGGTCGTACCCCATCGCCAAAGAGAAGCTACGGCAGATCGAGTCGAAAACGGCAATGGGGCTTGAACTTCCGTTGCCAACAAAAACGCCGGTCAAAGAAGTGGTGGCGGCCTACGTCGCCCACATTCGGAATGCGTTGACGCCGAACAGCGTCAAGGTCGAAACCTATTACTTGAGGGACATGTTCGGTCCAATCTGTCCCGAACTTCAGGCATCTCGTGGGAAGAACAACCGAAAGCACAAGGCATCACAGATTCAGGCCGACTTTCTTGAGCAGATAAAGACTTCGGATCTTGTGGCCTTCCTTACCTCACGCGTCCACTCTCGTGGATTATCACCCAAGACTGCCAATCATTATCGTGGGACCCTCTCGCGACTCTTCAGTTGGGCCATAAGCCAATACGGTGTCCACATGCCAAACAACATGAATCCCGGTCTTGCCATGGAAAGGTACCGGGAGAAAATGCACCCGATTCGTTTTCTGACCTTGCCGCAGGTTGATGAGCAACTCCGCGTTCTCGAAGACTATCCTGCTATCCGCGTGCTTGTGGCGGTCTATATTTTCGCCGGGCTACGGCGGGAAGAAGCGCTTTGGCTTACTCGAAAGGACATCAATTTCAAAGCCGGCAAGTATGGCGTGATCTATGTTCAGGCGAAAGATGTCGGTGGTGAATTCTGGCAACCAAAGACAAAGGTGAACCGAATGGTTCCGATCAGCAAAACTCTTCGAGAGCACTTTGACCGACATGAGCAGCGGATTGTTCCCCATGACTGGTATTTCCCCTCACCACTGGGCAAGCGCTGGGATCCGGACAATTTTTCCCAAGCGCTGAGGGAGATTAATCGCGCTGCCGGGCTTCCATGGAGTTGTCTGGACTTCAGGCACACATTTGGCAGCCTCTTGGCTATGAAAGGCGAGAGTCTGTACAAGATCGCCACATTGATGGGTAACTCGCCGGAGATCTGCCGCCGCCACTATGCCGCGCTCCTGCCGGAATCGCTGATCGATTCCGTCGAATTCACGGAGGAGACTTCCGCTCTCAAGACCGCCGCCCGCGCCAAG
>CAIZGN010000428.1 GCA_903932505.1 Candidatus Hydrogenedentota bacterium | reverse complement strand
GCGGGTTGCCCTGACGGGTTACGAGGTTCATATTTCGTCTTTGCAGCGCATGCTTCAGGAGATCATTCCCAAAATCCCTGAGCTTGTAAACGAAGATCAGAAGATTGTCGAGCTGGAACAGGAAACGTCTCGCTATCGCAAACTGTTCCAAGAGCGCCATGATCAGGAGTGGAAACTCCGCCTAGCCCTGAGCCGAGGTTCTGGAACCGTTGAGCGTCAGGGTTCAGTGGCACCGGCCGCTGTCATCCGGATGCCATCAGGCAAGACCAGCGTCTGGCTGAACGCATTAATCGGGGGGATCCTTGGATTGCTTTGCTCCTTCGGCCTCGCCATGATGCTTCAAGCGAACGATACGTCCATTCGAAGCATCGAGGATGTCAACCTGTATATTGGTCTTGAGGTTCTTGGAACGATCCCGAAAATGCGTTTTGGCAAGCCTCGTGGCGGACGACGGCGGCGCGCAACCTATGTGACCACCGTGGATGAAGAGCAGATTGACGCGTGCATTGTCACGCAGCACGACCCGAAATCCCCGATTTCGGAAGCCTATCGAACGCTGCGCACCAACTTCCAGTTTGCCACCATCAATCAGCGGCCCAAAACCGTCATGGTGACCAGTGCCGTTCCAGGTGAAGGAAAGACGACGACAGCCGTGAATCTGGCGGTTACGATGGCCGATCGCGGCATTCGCGTGCTGATTGTAGACACGGACTTGCGCCGTCCGAACGTGCACCGCGTGCTCCGCATGGAACGCGGCCCCGGCATGGCGGACGTATTGCGCGAAGGGCTGGATGTACACAGTGTGATCCGCTCAACCCGCGTGGATAACCTTTGGATCATTTCCAGCGGACGTGTTCCCCCGAATCCCTCGGAACTGGTGGGTTCGGAGCATATGGATCGCGTGATGAAGCAGCTGGCGGGTGAATTTGACCTCGTGGTCTGCGATGCGCCGTCCGTACTTGTTGTGACCGACCCCGTTCTTCTGGCCACGCATGTGGAGACCTGCATCATGGTGGTTTCGACCAACAATGCGCGCAGGGAAACGGTTATTCGCGCGAAAAAATTACTGGAAACGGCCAAGGTCAACGTGGTGGGTGTTGTTGTGAACGGCCTGGAAACTGGACGTCGCCACTACTACTATTACTACTACTATTACGACGATGGCGCACCGGTTCGCCGCAAGTGGTACCATTTTTATTGATCCTTAGTCATCGAGCGCCGCCCTGTAACGGTGAGACTCATCGCGGGTGGTGTGTCTCGGAAACTTGGCCTTAGATTTCCCGGAAGGGAATTACCCGGAAGAACCCATCCATGGCATTTTGGCAGCGTTCAGAGCGAGGCATCGGCCGCGGTGAAGCGGCGGAAAGTCAGCTTGAAGCGCCCATTTTTGCCGCCTTTTTGCTTGTCTGCAGTCTGTTTATCCTCGTTCTGCAGCTGTATGTGGGCAATCAGACCATCACGATGGTGGTTGCCTTGAGCATGCTGGTCTTTGGCATCACCGTTGCACGCGTCCAGTTTGGTGTCGGGATTCTGGTGATATCAATGCTCCTGTCACCAGAGATCGAAACGGGGGATGAGTTTTCCGGCGAGTACATGCTCAATCTGCGCTACGACGATATCCTGATCGCCATAATTTTCATGGGTGTCATGGTTCGTCTTTCCTTTGAAGGGCGCTTGAAGCTTTGGCGTCCGTCGCCCATCAATGCGGGGATTGTGGTGTACTACTCGGTCTGCATGTTCTCCAATTTGCTGGCGTTGAGGAATGGGATTCAAGCATGGGATCGGCGTTCCGCATTTTTCGTTTCTCTTAAAATGCTTGAGTTCTACATGGTGTATTTCCTTTCCGTGCAGGCCATGCGTTCCACGAAAGAAATCCGGAACCAGCTTATCCTTTTTTTTATTGTGGCGCTCATTGTGAGTGGTTACGGAATATATTCGATCGGGACCACGCCCCGCGTCGGTGCGCCTTTTGATGCGGGTGGCACGGAACCCAACACGCTTGGGGGTTATCTCGTGGTGGTGATCTGCGTTGCTATCGGTCTTTATACCCAAGCACCCACCCGGAGTCTGCGCCTTCTCTTGCTCGGTATTGGATTTCTGGCGTTGATCCCTCTCCTGTATACGTTGTCGCGTGCGTCCTACATTGCGCTCATCGCGGGAATGGCGGTTCTCGGTATCATCAGTCGACGCCACGAGATTCTTACCGTCCTGATTGTCGGGTTGTTGGCTTCTCCGTTCATCATGCCCAAGGAGGTTAAGGATCGTGTAATGGTGACGGTCCAGACGGAGGCACCCCCGCCGACCCCTTCACGCTGGGAACGCCCGACTCCCGGCCGTGAATTGCGTTTGACGGTGGACAAATCGACTGAAGAGCGTTTTCTTGTGTGGCGCAAGGTACGCTACCTGATGGGTGTGGGATGGAGTTTCGCGTTGTTCGGCGGCGGTGTGTCATGGGAAACCGTGATGGACAGCCAATACGCGCGGGTCTTTCTGGAGTCGGGGATCGTGGGTTTTCTGGCGTTCGCTTATTTGCAGCTTTCTTTATTGCGAAGTACACGGCAATCTTATCTTTGGGCGACGGACTGGATTGGGCGGGGGTTAAGTTTTGGGCTGTTTGCGACGACGATTGCGCTGGTCATGCATGGGATGGGCACGATCTCGTTTCTTATTGTGCGGGTAATGGAACCCTTCTGGTTTCTCATCGCCGCGACAGTCATCGTGCGCAATCTGGCCATTGAAGAACATTGGGCGAGGTATTACGCACGCCAAAGGGCTGAAAAGCAACAACGCGCTCAAGCCCAAGTCTCCGGGCCGACCACCGCACCACTGCCACGCAGCGCCTGAGCGACGGTTCGTACCTATTCCGCAGAGAAGGCGAAGACCGTGGTTTCCTCGAAACGGCTGCCAGGCCGCAGGATGCAATCAGGGAACGCGGGGTGATTGGGGGAATCCGGGAAGTGCTGCGTTTCAAGGCACAGACCAAAGCGGCGATAATACACTTCGCCACCCCGCCCGATGGCGGTGCCGTCCAGGAAATTGCCGCAATAGAACTGAATACCGGGCTGGGTGGTGTGCACCTCGACAATGCGCCCCGTGGACACGTCGCGAACCCGGGCGGCAAAACCGAGGGTTCCGCCACCATGATTCAAGACCCAATTGTGGTCGTAACCGCGCCCGAACTCAAGCTGGTCGTAGGGTGCCTCAATCCGGTCACCCACCCGCTGATAGGCTCGAAAATCCAAGGGTGTGCCGTCCACAGAGCGCAGCTCGCCGGTGGGGATCAGCTGGTCGGTGATGGGCATAAAACGGTCTGCAGCGATCTCTAATTCGTGATCCAGAATGTCGCCTTCCCCGCGAAGGTTGAAGTAGACGTGATTGGTAAGGTTCAGGGGTGTGGGTCGGTCGGTTTCGGCACGATAGGTGATGGACAGGCGGTTACGGGCGTCTAGCCAGTACTCGGTCTGCACCTCCACGTTGCCCGGGTAGTGCTCTTCACCGTCCACGCTGCGGTAGGAGAATCGCACCCCCACGCGCCCGGAATCACAGAGTGCCTCACCCTTCCAGAGGCGTTTGTGAAATCCGCAGAATCCCCCGTGCAGATGGTTGGGCCCGTTGTTGGTGTCGAGCGCATAGGCGGTGCCGTCCAAAGAAAAACGCCCGAGCGCAATGCGGTTTGCGAAGCGTCCG
>CAIZGN010000427.1 GCA_903932505.1 Candidatus Hydrogenedentota bacterium | reverse complement strand
TGGCAGTTGTGGCAGCCCTGTTGCCCGCTGGCATTCATGCCCAATATAATCCGATCGAATCGGATGCCAACCTCAAGGACACCACCTCCCACGTCGTCGTGGAGCGCATGGTCATTGAGACCACCAAAACCTCCCAGCAGGACACCCCGCGCGAGGTGCAGCGCAAAATCGCCATTATCGTCCAAAACCGCGCCTCGGCCGGCTTGAACGACAAGGTTGCCGTGCTGGAAGACCTCGTGGCCAGCCGTGTGGCAGGCAAAGGTTTTACCGTTATATCGCGCGATGATGTCACCCGCTCATTGAAAAATTATTCCACCGGAAAAAATCCCAATGGTGAACTGACTGCGCTGGATCGTTCGCTCGAAGATAATACCTCCGCCCTGCGCCTCGCTCAGAATCTCGGTGCGGATTACATTCTGGTTCCTTCCATCGTCAGTTTGGGCACGGAAAAGAAGACTTACAATGGCAACGGTATCAATACGCTCAATATCACGCACAAGCTCCGGGTGACCTACAAAATTGTGGAAGCCAATGAGGGTGGTGCGGTGCGGGGCGGTGCTTTTACTTCGGAAAAAACCATCCGCCAGACGGCCGATTTACAGACCACCAGCAGCGATGTGGTTAATGAGTTGCTCGATGACGCGGCAGATCAATTGGCTAATGCCATTGGGCAAAACGGTAGGGCGTTGCCGGTTCAGGTGGCCAAGGCGGCGTTGGTCAGCTTCAAGGTAGCTTGCACGATGACCGATCCGCGCCAGCAGCCGATCTTGATTTCCGCCATCGGTATCACGGCGGACAACAAAGTGGTGTTGACCAATCAGCCAGTTGCCGTTCAGGCCTTGGACGTGACCGTGGAGTTGGACGGAGTGGCGCTCGGCTCTGCGCCCGGCACCCTTCAAGGACGTCCGGGCTTGCACAAAATCAGCCTGTCGCGCGAGGGTTTCGACACTTGGGAACGCACGATCAATATTTATGAAGGTCAGACTCTCCGTGTGGCCTTGCAGATGAGTCCTGCCGGCTATGCGCGCTGGGCGGAAACCACCGCTTTCCTGGCTACGCTGGATGCCACTCGCAAGTTGACGGATGCCGAGGTGAAACGCATCGAGGGCATCGCTGAATTTTTCAAGAACAGCCATTACCGGGTGGACACCAAGGAAAATGTCCACGTCACCTATAAGAGCCTGTTTTGATTTCAACCATCTGATTAATCCATTATCGCCATGAAAAACTATTCCATCTGCAAAACGGCTTTGGTTCTTTTATCCGCCGCACTGCTTCCGTTGCTGGCTTCGGCCCAGGAAAAAGCCACCCTCGCCATCTTGTCCATCCAGCCTACGCCCTCGCTGGTTGCGTCGTTAAAGCCGGACAAAAAAACGTCGCTCAACCGCATCATTGAATCAATGGACGGGCAGCTTATTGACCGCATTAACGCGACGCGCAAGTTTCAAATCGTCAGCCGCAGCGATTTGAACCAGGTTCTCAAGGAGCATTACTTGGGCTCATCTGGGAATGTAGATCCGAAAACTGCCGCCGCCATCGGCAAGTTGACCGGCGCGACAAACATCCTCACGGCGACGGTGGACGATTTTGCGGATTATGTCGAGAAGGCTAACTTTCCTACCGCTGGGCTCTCGGCGACCAAGCGAGTATTCCGGTTTTCCATCGTGGCGAAAATCTATGATACCAAAACTGGCAAGCTGGTCGAAACAGCCAATTTCCAGACCGGCAATGATGCGTTCAAGCAGATTCAAGAAGAACGCAATTACTCGGTGAAGGACGGCGAGTTGAGCGATGAAATGATGGTGGCCGTTTCGCGCACCATGGCGGAGAAAATCGCCAACCGTGTGGCCGACGTGATTTTTCCGGCCAAGGTTTTGGTCAAACGCGACACCTTGGTCACCATTAACCGTGGCGAAGGAGGTGGCGTGTCCGTCGGCGATCTTTTTAATGTTTATGCGGTTGGCGACGAGTTGATTGACCCCGATACCAAGGAGTCCTTGGGCCGCGAAGAGGTTAAAGTCGGCCGGGTGAAAATTGCGGAACTGACCCCCAAGACTTCCAAGGCGGAAGTTTTAGAAGACACCGGCATCACTGCTGGCGCCATCCTGCGTAAAGTCAAGTGAAGTTGGGCTGGGGATTTTAATTCAAACCAGAAGGAATCAAATGAAACTATTCAATGAGGCGAAATTGAAAAAATATATTCAGTTCTTTTTGCTGGCGGGTTCCGCTGGGTTGCTGGCCACGGGCTGCCAGACCTATAAAGCACCTATGGCAAACTGGCGGCAGGGAAACTTGACCGAAGCGGCCAGGGAATTCACCGCCAAAGCTGAAAATAATCAGACGAACAAAAACACCGTCATCTGGCGGTTGGAACAGGGCGCTGCCTTGCGGGCGGCTGGCCAATATCGGGAAAGCATCGCCGCGTTCGATGCGGCGGAGGAGAGAATTGATAAGTATGACGAGCAGGCCAAAACCAGCATCAGCAGTGAGACTGGTGCCCTGCTTTCCAACCAGGCTCAACTGCCATACAAAGGGCGTGATTATGACAAGGTGATGTTAAACGCCTACAAAGCTCTGAATTACCTTCAACTCGGGGAGCCGGACAATGCGCGGAAGGAATTCTTCCGCGCCGCCGGGCGGCAGAAGGACGCGGAAGAGAACAACAAACGGCGCATTGAAAAATCCGAGCAGGCCATTGAAGATCTCAAGGATTCAAAAGAAAAAGGTGCCGCTGGTGGCAAGGAAATGGCGGATAAGGCCAACGCTGATCCCCAATTTCAACAGAAGGTCGCCACCGAATACGGCTATTTGGATGGTTTTCCGGCCAAGGCCGTTTATGTTAATCCCTTCGTGTATTATGTCAGTGGCCTCTATTTCCTGACAGCAACGAACGGCGATCAGTCAGATTTGTCCCTTGCACGCGATGCCTTCCGGTTCACATTGGGCAGCATTGGCGAGAACAAGTTTATCAAGCAGGACTTGGAAATGGTTGATCAGGCTGCGAACGGAACACCCATTCCACCGACTACCTATGTGATTTTTGAGACGGGCTGCGCTCCTGAGCGGGGCCAGCTTCGCATTCCCATCCCGCTTTTTCTTGCAGGTGTTAAGGATGTCCCCTACGTCGGCGCGACTTTCCCGACGCTCAAGAAACAAAACGGGCAATTGCCCAGCCTGAATATTACAGCCTCAGGAACAACTGAAACCACCGTGCTTCTTGCCAGCATGGACAACGCTGTGGGACAGGATTTCAAGAACGAATTGCCCACCATCATCACCAAGACCCTCATTTCCGCTGCTATAAAAGCAGCGGCTTCATACGGGGTCAATAAGTCGATGGAAAAGCAGGATATTTGGGCACAACTGGCGGTTAAAATTGCAATGACAATTGCTCAATTAGCAGTGGATATTGCGGATACCAGAACTTGGAATACGCTGCCCAAGGAATTTCAATTTTGTCGGATACCGACACCAACAGACCGTAAAATCGAAATTTCCGGACCGAACGGAGAATTAAAGACCGCTGTCACCATTGAGGAGGGAACGGTCAATCTGGTTTATGTTAAATCTATCACGGCAACCAACTACCTGTTGTCCGTCACCCAACTCAAACTAAAATGAAAACGCCCAAGCTATTATCAATCTTTGGATTTAGTTTCGCTGCCGGCCTGTTGGTTTTGACCGGTTGCACTACCGTCAATACCGTTGGTAATGCCCAGATGGAAGGCCAGCGCACCATGATCTCCGACCAGCGCGTGATTTCCGACGCCAGCCTCAATCGCAAGGTCGCGATTGTTGGCGTCAACAGCACCATGACATCGGGAGGCTTGCTCAAGGTCCAAGTGGAGTTGGAAAACCACACCCGCTCGCTCCAAAGGTTTCTTTATAAGTTTGAGTGGTTTGACGCCAATGGCATGCAGGTTAACAACATCCTATCCGCCTCGGTTCCTGAACAGATTGAAGGCAAGGAAAGCAAATTCATTTACAGCATTGCCCCAACTCCCGGCTGCCGGGATTTTCGTGTAAAATTCATCGAAGCCAACTGATTATTCACCAACAATAAAAATTAATATGAAAAATAAAATCCTTCTCGTGCTTATCGCTATCGCCGCCCCGGTGTTCTTTTCCGGTTGTGCCACCGATGCGCATTATGTCCAGACCGGCGACAAGCAACAGATTATCAGTGCTGGAAAAATTAACAGCCAGGACTTCGCCACCGCGGCCAATGACGCCAGCAGGAATTTGTTAAGCATGGATCCCAACCCGCTCGATAAAGTTGACCGTTCGCCGGCATTCGTGGTGTTTTCTAAGATTGTGAATAACACCGACCAGTCGGTAGATCAGGATTTGCTAACCCAAAAAATCGGCATCGCGTTGACCCAAAGCGGCAAGGCCCAGATTAAAATCGTTGATAAATTGGGAGAAGATTACGGGAATATTGATGACTTCCTGAATGACAAGAAAACGACTCGGAGGCCGGACTTTACACTTTCTGGGAAAATTATTCAGACCGTTGACCGGGCCGGTCGCACCCGGCGCGGGACTTACAGTTTTCAGATGTCGCTGAATGATCCTAAAAATAGAGCTCAAGTATGGATGTTTGAAAAAGAAATCGTCAAGCAAGGCACCCGTGATGCTGTGGGTTTCTGAAATAACACCTGATTATTTTGAAAATAGTCGTCGCATTATCCGCACTTCTGTTCGCATTCTTCGTTTTTGCGACTGGTTGCAGTTCTACCGATTCTGGTCAGGTAAAGACCGGCTGCGGCGGCGTCTTCAACATTGACCAGATTAATATTCAGGATTACGGTCAGGTCGCCACCGAATTGACGGGTAAATTGCTTGCGTCTGGTGCGCTGGACAGAGTTGCCTCGCCGCCGGCCGTGATTGCAATCGGCCGCATCATCAACAATACGGACCAACAAATAGCCATTGACCTGCTCATCAAAAAAATCTGTGTCCTTATGCTCGACAGTGGCAAGGCTCTAACTATTACCACCAGAGATTTTGGGGGCATCTCTAAAGACCCGCTGGCCAAAGGATTTGGCGATGAGAATACTTGCAAGAATAACACCCAGGTTACACGAAACCCGGATTTCACCCTTTCTGGAAAAATTATTCAATTGGTCGTGAAAGCTGACAACACCAGCCGGTCTATCTTCAGCTTTCAACTGTCGCTGACCGATTCCAAGACCGGGCTTGCCGTCTGGGAAGGTGAAAAAGAAATCACCAAGCAGGGCCACGCGAGGCCGGAGGCTTCTGTTAGTAAATAATTTATGAGCATTCTAAACGTCATTCGCTGCGATCTGCCGCAGAACGATTATCTGGTCTGGAAATGGTTGCCAGAGCAGGGTTCGCCGTCACGCCAAAATCAAATCCGCTGGGGGAGCAGCCTGCGGGTGCGCGCGGGTGAGGTGGCGGTTTTCTTCTATTCCGCTGGTGGCGGTGCTTCCCCAATGGATTACATTGAAGGCCCGGCTGACCTCAAATTGGAAACCAAGAACCTCCCCGTCATTGCCAACATCATAGGCTTGGCTTACGGCGGCGACTCCCCGTTTCAGGCCGAAGTGTATTTTATAAACAAGGGTCAGGCACCCCAATTGAAATGGGGGGTGCCGTATTTTGACGCCTTTGACAGTCGCCCTGAATTCGCTTATTTGGGGGTGCCGGTATGCGCCAACGGAAACATCACTTTTTGCATTGAGGATGTGAAGCGGTTTGTGGAGGTGCAACGGCTTGAGAACTTCGACCCGGACAAATTGCGCGAACAAATATTACCCCAGCTGCGCACGGCCATAAAAAGCAATATTGTTAATCTGGCTGCGGCCAGAGGCATTCCGCTCGTTCAAATTGGCGGTCGGGTGGAGGATTTGAGCGCCATTTTGCGTCCGACCGCGGTTAAAGTTTTGGAAGGTTTTGGCGTGGCCTTGAGAAATTTTGTTGTCGAGGGGGTTGAAATCAACAAAAACAGCGACGGGTATCGCGACTTGATGAAAATCACCCGCGATCAAGTCGTGCAGAATATTGAAATGCAAGGTGCCATGGGGCGGAAAAACATGGAGCAAGGTCAGAGAATTAATACTGATCACGTTGAAGACAGTCTGGCCATTCAGCGGGAACAGCAAAGATTGCGGCAGACTTTAATCAACCAGTCCGACTTTTTGCCGACTCATCAAGTCAACCTGCAGGCAGATGTGGCCAAAACTGCTGCCGAGAGCCTTGGTATGGTGGGTAGTAGCGGTGGTGGCGGGAACGGGGGAGGCGGTGGCGGATTGGGAGACCTCGGTGCTGCCGCATTAACACTTGGGTTGGCCATGCCGATTGGTGCGTCTTTTGGGCAGCAAATCGTCGGCAGTATTCAGAAAACCGGAATGCCCGCCTTCGGTGGTGCCGCTGCAACTTGCCCGC
>CAIZGN010000426.1 GCA_903932505.1 Candidatus Hydrogenedentota bacterium | reverse complement strand
TTGCCAGAACAACCTCAAGCAGTGGGGCCTGGTCATGAAAATGTACGCGAATGAAAGCCCCGGGGGCCAGTATCCGGACACCGATTTCTATGGCGTTTCGGTGGACGTTGCCGCCTCCAACGGCGACAGCCTGTGGCCGCTTGCCACGGGCCCGCGTGGGCAATCCATCTATCCGGAATACCTTACGGACTGGAAGATCTGCCTGTGTCCCAGCGCCAGCGTGCGCAGTTCTTGGCCGGGTTGGACCCGTCCCTACCCGAATCCCAGCGACCCAGCCTCCGACACGTGCAACAGCATGGCGAGTTTTTTTGTGACGGCCGACGCAGCAGGCACCTATGCCTGGCAGGAAGCCCCTGATCCGACGGACTGCAGCAATGGCAAGTACCTGATGACCGAATCCACCGCCTACAGCTACCTTTCCAAGCTGGTGAAGAAGGAGTGGTTTATCACGCCGCAGGCGTATATGGATTTCAAGGACGTAATGGATGACAACACCAATGCGACCAAAGTGGCGAATTGGTGGACGAAGGATGTGGACGTCACGCTGGACGGTCAAAACGTGACCATGATGATGCTCAAGGAAGGCATTGAGCGGTTCATGATTACCGATATCAACAACCCGGCGGCCAGCTCGGTGGCCCAAAGTGAAATCGCGCTTATGTGGGACCGCGCGTCCTCGGAAGGCGGGTCGAACGCAGGCGCCATGATCGCTTCCGGTTTCAACCATGTCCCGGGCGGTTCCAATGCGCTGTTCATGGACGGCCATGCGGAATTCCTGAAGTATCCGCAACCTGAAGGCGGCAAGGCCTTCTTTATGAGCAAGTCTTTCGTCATGTACGCGCAATTCGCCGATGGCGGTGTGTGATAACCCTTGTTCAGGTGGGTGCCGGGGCGAAAACCTTCGGGTTTTCGCCCCGGCCTTTGATATCATTGATCGGCGACCCCATGACCTCTCGTGTGATTAAGGATTTCTCCATGCGTTATGTATTGACCCTTGTTTTGGTTTGCGGGGCACTTGGATTCTCGAGTTTGGCGGCCGCCCAGACCGCGCAAGTCGGCGCGGAAGCACAGGCGAAAGGTACTGAGAAAATACGGGTGGATTATGTGCATTACCGGCCCGCGAAGTGGGACACGGAACACATTAAGGAGGCGGAGTCAGATATCACGAATCAGGGGGGGCTGCTGTACCTGTACCTGACCAATGCGAGCACCTCGCCGGTAGAACCGCGTTTCTGGCGATACAATAACCGCGACGAGTCGTTCTGGCTGCTGAATCATCTGGTGGCCTGGCACCGCTTGCTGGGCAGGACGCTGGCACCGGGCGAGACGACCGTGCTGGAGATCAACGGTATCAGCCGGGACTTTGGCCGTGATTTGCCGTTCCTGTTTCAATTGGTCGATGACTCTTGGCTGCCGTGTGCCCGCTACGAGGGGGCGCTGCGCGAGGACCCGGTGCAAATCTCGCTGATTCGCGTGCTGCCGGGCCTCCAGGAAATTGAGGTGCATGTGCGCAATGCGGGGAAAGATGGAGTGAACTTGGGGGGCATCGAGATATTGGGGCACCCGGTGGCGGACGTGCAGTGGCGCGGGGAAGCGTTGGACGGGGGACAGAATGCCATTGCTCGTGTGAAATTGGCCCAAGCGGTGTCCAGCAGCACTTTGTTGATCGCAAAGGTCGCGGTGAAGGACGGTGAGCGCACCCGGTCGGTGTTTGCGCACCGGCGTGCATTTGAAGACAGTTTCCCGATTGGCACCTGGGGTATGGATGCGAAGGACCGCGCCTTTCTATCAGGCGATCATGTGGACACCGGTGTTCTCGGAGGGAAGAAAGATGACGATTTCTTTGGTCGCGATGCGGAACGTTTCGGTTTGCACGCCATGGTGCACACGGGCGAACCGGTGAACGTGGACCAGGTGCGGGAGTTGTCGGGGCATCCGGCGGTCACCTGCTGGATGTTGCGCGATGAGCCGGATTGGAGCATTGATCCGCAGATCGTCCTTTTTTGCGACGAGACGGTGCGTTCACTCGACAAGACGAAGCCCACCTATGTGAACTTGTGCCGGAACATCAAATTCATGGAGTACGCTTCCATCGCGGATATCGCCTGCCAGGATCACTACAGCGTGTCCGCGCCATCGAGCAGCCTCTGGCCTTTTGAGTACGGCACCCGCCTGGAAGAAACGGCGTATTACACAAAGGATCTCAAGTATGCGGCGGAACCCAAGCCGGTATGGGTGTGGACGCAAGGCAATCACGACGGTTGGTCGGAACGTCCGGCGCGTCCATTGCCGACGCCGGATGAATTATCCGCTCAATTGGTGCTTAACCTGAGCCGGGGGGCCAAGGGGGTCATCTGGTTCACCTACAACCCAAAAATGAGCGAGAAATACCCGGAGACCCGGGAATCGATGCGGGGATGGAACAGGGTACTCACGGTGCTGCGCGAGGATTTTCTGGCGAGTGAACCGGTGGACTTGTCGACCAGCGCCCAAGGCAAAGTCGATGTGGGCACACTCCTTTCCTGGGACAAAATCATCGTTTGCCTCACCAACCTCGATTATGAGATCCATCCGGAGGCCTATCCGTTCAAGGCGCAAAAGAACGTGAAGGTATCGGTATCGCTGCCCGGATGGATGGCACCCAAAGCAAGCTTTAGTGTGTCGCCGGACGGAATTCATCCGGTTCAGATGAAGCGCACCGAAGGGCGGGCTGAATTCGTGGTACCGAGGCTTGGCGCGGCCCAAGTGATTGTCCTCGCCAACGACGCCAACGCAAAGTTGACCTTTGCAGGTCGTTTTGAAAAGGTTGTGCAATTGGAGAGGGGCAAGTAGGTCGGCATGAGGTCGCACTACTTTGACGGGTGACAAGACGAGAAAGAGAAAGGGATTCCCCATGCGGGCAGTCGTGATGATCGCAATGGTTGCTTTTGCAACAACGCTGAGTGCACAACCCCAAGCCCCGGAGCGACTGAGTACCCGGGGGAAGGACATCGTCAACGCCAAAGGCGAGGTCATGTCCATGCGCGGCATGAATCTTGGTGGCTGGTTGATGCTTGAAACGTGGATTCCCAGCCTTGAAATGGAATGGCATGACCATCTGCCGCGCCTGGCCAAGGAGATCGGTATCGAGGCTGAAATGAAGGCCTCCGAGAAGGAACTTGGCGAGCTGAACGATGATGTGGAACGTGTGACGGATTACATTTCCCGTTTGCATGCCGTTTTGAAAAACAAGGTTCCGGGGGACAAATTCGACCAGTACATGAAACTCTACGAGAAGGAGCCCCCGCTCTTTGCCGCGCGAAACGTGGATGACATGCTTCGGCAGCGATTCGGCGACTATGGTGCGGCGGAGGTTTGGAACCTGTACCACAACACGTGGATCACCGAAAGTGACTTTCAGCTGGTGCGGACGCTTGGTTTCAATTTTGTGCGGATTCCATTCTGGTATCTCTGGTTTGAATCCGACAGCCGTCCGTACGAGTATTCCGACTATGGGTTCACCTATTTGGACAAAGCCGTTCAGTGGGCGCGGAATCAGGGTATCTACGTCATGCTCGATTTTCACGGGGCACCCGGTGGCCAAAGCCCGTGGGACCACACCGGCGAGTTGAGCCGCGCGGAATTCTTCACGAATGAGGCGTACCAGAAGCGGGTCTACGCGCTTTGGAAGGCTGTGGCCGCGCGTTACCGGGACAATCCCACGGTGTTCGCCTATGACGCGCTGAACGAACCCTTCAGCGCCAAAGGGTGCGAGGACTGGACGCGTGTGCATGACGGCATCTATAAAGCCATCCGGGAGGCCGATCCGCAGACGCTCATAATCATGGAAGAGGGGTATAAACTGGAAGAGGAACCGTGGAAAACCAAGGGCTTTTTCCCGGATCCGAAGGCCATGAAATGGGAGAACGTGGTGTATTCGTTCCATTTCTATTCCGGGGTCGACCCGCTCTTTACGACCCGCGCCGGAGAGGCCGACCACCAGAAACGCCTGAAGGAAGTGCTACGCGTGGGGCGAATGGAACAGCAGCGCTGCGGTGTGCCGATTTACATTGGCGAATTCAGCACGATGGGCGAAAAACCCCGCGACCTCGAAGGGATGAAGTCCATAATATCCGCTTTCAACCGTGAAGGCTGGCACTGGTCACCGTGGACGTGGAAATATGTGAACGACGATGGACAGGGGACCATCTGGGGGGTGTATCAATATACGCGCCCATGGCCGGGAACCCCCAATATGCACCGCGCCTCCAAGGCGTCACTTCTGGAGCTCATCCCCCAATTACGAACCGAAAACTTCACGCTGCACGAACCCTTCGCGCGACTGCTTGAGGGCTGTTTGCTGGAGCCGGTAAGGTCCGCCGGGGGCCGGTAACGCGGATTTCGCAGCAGCAAAAAGGATTTTGTGTCGAGGTATCTCGGTTCCTTACAATCCGGTGGCAGAAATATTCAATCTTGCAGTGCGAATATGTGCGAGAGTAGGTTCTGTTAATTCGGATTTCATGGCCCCCAACGCCCGAGCAGGGCTTTAAGGAGACGAGACGATGGGCTACCTCAGTCAAGAAGAGCGCAATATTCGGCTTGCCAAATTTCAAGAGATTCTCGCGGCGAAAAACCTGGACCTGGCACTGGTCTATTATGATGAGTTCAATATTGGCAACGGATGGTACCTGACGGGATGGTGCCCCCAGTTTGAGAGCGGCGCGGTGCTGGTGCTGAAGGACGGCACAGCCATGCTGCTGGGCGGGCCGGAAAGCGAGCCTTTTGCCAAGCTGGACAGTGCCATCACCGAGACGCGTAATTTCCCGGTGTTCATGGTACCCGACGAGGAATACCCGAACGCGACCATCACGGATTTTCCGTCGCTGTTCAAGGAATTGACCGCCCGCGAAGGCACTATCCGCCGGGCCGGACTGGTCGGTGGTGGCCGTATGCCCGCCGACTGTTATCGCCAGATTGCGGAAGGCTTCAAGGGCGTGGAGCTGGTGGATATCACCGATGACTTCGTTTCCCTGCGTTTTGACAAGTCGGCTTGGGAACGCGAGCAGATTCGGGCGGCTTTTGGTTTTGCGGATCATTGTTACGATGCCATGCTGAAAGCGGTTGTGCCGGGTGCGATGGAGATTGAGGTGGCGGCAGCCGGAGAGTATGCGGCGAGGAGCCGCGGGGCCACAGGTTTCGGCTTCAGTGCCATCGTGGGTTCGGGTGCTCGGGCGAATGCGGTGGTGCCCACGGCAACCACCAAACGGCTTGTGCCCGGGGAACTGGTGATGATCGGCATAGCCCCTAAGGTTCAGGGCTATGCGGGCGTGGTGGGCCACAGTCTGCCGGTGTCCGGGGAATACACGGCCTCGCAGCAGGAACTCGTGCATCATCTCAAAGAGGTTTTCCGGCTGACGAAGGCGCAGTTGCAGCCGGGTCGGAAAGGTTGTGAGATTGACGCGCCGGGCCGGGCGTATTTTGAAAAGCACGGTCTGCTGAAGTATCTGGTGTGCCCCTTTGCCCACACGATCGGTTTGCACGAGGCGGAAGCGCCCTTTTTCGGCCCGCACAGCCAGGATGCTCTGAAGCCCGGCATGACCGTCTGCATCGACGTGAGTTTCTTCGGACATCCGGAATGGAACGGCGCGCGCATAGAGACCGGCTACGAAATCACCGAGACCGGCCCTGTCGCCTTCAGTCCCAAGATGGACGCCTTGCTCACCGCATGATAAGACGATATAGCGCGCGTGTTCTGCATCCGTGCCTGAGGGTGCTGTTTGCCCTGCTGTGCTGCAGCGGAGCCTTGGCTGGCAATTTCCCGACGGATTTCGCAGCGAGTCCCTACGCATCTCTTTCAAGGGATTACTTCGCTCGGTTCACCTTGGATCTTTGTGCGACGCCGGGTGAAAATGAAACCCGGGTCGGGGCGTCGTGGCGCATCGTGGTCGCAGAGAACGCGAATTCCGTCACATCACTGATGGCGGCACATCTGAGCGACTTCCTGCGTGAGCGTATGAGCTTGGTGTTGCCTGTGCTTCGTCGTCCGCAGGAAGCTTTGGCAGGAGAATCCAGTGCGATTGTTCTCGTTGAGTCCGGCGGGGGGGAGGCGAATGTCCCGGGCAGTTTCAGCCTTGCCGTGACAGCGAACCAGATCCGGGTATCCGGCTGCGATTTGAGCGGCATGCGCGACGGAGTGGTGAAGCTCGTTGACGAGATGGGCTTTCGCGAGGCTCCGATTCTGTCACAGGGCGAGCGAATCTTTCGTCCGAGGTTGGGCGTCCGTATCGGGTTCAAGCCGACCTTGGGAACCATGCGGGACGTGGTGTTCAACGGATACAACGGCGTCACTACCGGCATGACCGACCTGTACAAGCTTTCGTCGTCGCAAGCGATTGCTGAACTGACGGGCTTGCAGGATGCGGCCTATCGCGAGCGGGTGCAGTGGGAACGGCAGGATGCCCATGGTCTGGGTCTGAAGACCTACTGCTACGTTCACATCATGACCAAGTTTGCGGAAGATGCCCCCATTTTCAAGGCGCATCCGGAAATTCGCGGGGTTCAGACGTGGCAGAAGGATGGTTTGTTCACGCTTTGCACGGAAACACCGCTGGTCAAGCAATACCTGCGGGAAAGTGTGCAGGGCCTTTTTCGGGACGACCCCAAGCTGCACGGGCTGCTACTCATCATCGGTGGCGAGGGGTTCTACCACTGCTACATGCGCCCCTATGGCGTGCCAACGGGGGACACCACTTGTGAGCGCTGCAAGGCACTGGGCGCAGACACGGTGGTGGCCAATCTTTGCAACGGAATCGCCGAGGCCGCGCGCTCTGTCAATCCCGAGGCCGAGGTGGTGGTATGGCCCTACTCAGCGGGGAGCGTGTGGTCAGCGGACAAGAGTCAGACCGGTTTTCTGCGGCAACTGAAGCCCGGCGTGTCGCTGCTCACGGAAATCGAAAAGGACGAGGTGGTCACTAAACCCGAAGGCGTTCAAAAAGTTCTTTGGGATTACAGCATCGACCTCATCGGCCCGGGGGAACGAGCGAAAGAGCAAGTCGCCCTGTGCCGTTCTCTGGGGATTCCCGTGTATCTGAAGAGCGAGCCCGAGCTGGCTTTTGAGGCCTCGGGGTTGCCGCATATTCCATGCATGGATCGCTGGGCGGCCCGCGCGTACGCGCTGGCGTCCAGCGGGGCCACGGGCGCGTGGGTCTTTCCTGCGTATCTGGCGCACCGGGGCACAAGCACCGCCGAGGTCTATAAATACCTGTGGTGGGATCCGGTGCCAGAGCGCGAAGCCTTTCTGTCGCAGTTTGCAGCGCGTCTGGCGGGGAAATCGGCCGGGCCGCTCCTTCGTGACGCGTGGCGTCTGGTATCGGAGGCCATTGATTTTGCGCCCGAGATTCCCCCGTATTACAACGGCCCCTCCTATTTCGGCCCCGCGCATCCCATGTGCGCGAATCCCGATGCCCCGTTGCCGCGTGAGTTTTATGCGGGCTACGGGTTCTACGCGGAAGCCAATCCGGACTTGGCCAAGGTGGCGCACCCCGTTTTTATCCCGGTGCCAACCGGTAATCCGGCCATCTTCTTGCATTTTTTCCGTTCCATGCAGGAAAGGCTGAAAAAGGCGGTCGAAGCGATCGAGACCGCCAAACCGCTGGTGGACGATGCGCACCGGCTCATGTTCAACTCGGAGACCTCCGTGGTTCGCTGGTTCTATCACGTCGCGCGCACGGAAGCGAACTTTGATGACAGTTTTTTGCTGCGAACTGACCTTGAAAAACTTATCGCGCGGGTTCAAGGCGGTAATCCGCTGACGGAGCCGGAACGCAAAGAGGCGGCGGAGAAACTGGCCCGGTGGCGGGAGATTCTGGTCGATGAACGCGCAAACGCGAATGAGGCATTACCCATCATGGCTGCGGATCTGCGACTCGATTTTCGCTACGTGGGGTTCTGTCCGGGACCGGAAATGATCCGCGCCAAGCTTTTGATTATTCAGACAGAAATTGATGAGTATCTTCCCTCCGTGGCGACCCGGCTCGGACTGTGAGGATCGGGACGTGCAAGAAAGGACTGCTATGACGTCGTTGGATGCATTACGGGCGCATGATGCGCACATGGTGGCACTTAAATGCCGCAGGGGCAGTGTGCTGATTCCCCCCTCGCTGGGCGGACGGATTTTTTGCGAGATGGATGGCGAACTCATTCACCGACTTGATGTGGCGGGGATGCAAAATCCATCCGACACAGAATATGACAATCTCGGCGGCAATTCCCTTTGGCCGGCACCCGAAGGCGGGGAATTCGCGTTCAACTACCTCGCTGGAAGTGACGCATGGGTCGTTCAGGAAGGAATCTCCAAAGCAGCGCCCGATGTGGTGCTTGAGAGCGAGACCTCGGCCCGTGTGGAGAAATCAATCGTTCTCGGCAACCCGAAAGGCGAGCAAATTCCGCTGAACTACCGCCGGATTGTGTCGGTGGAGCAAAACACGGCTTTTCTGGACATGTATGGACTCGAGGGCCTGCACTACCACACCGAAGACATCTTTGAACCCCGGGGAGAATTCAGCGGGGACCGTGTGCTGCTGGCACCGTGGTCATTGGAGCAATTCCCCGGTGCGGATGGCATTGTGGCCTTCGGGAAGGTCGCCGAGGTTGGAGACCCGGTAAACTGCGACTTTTACGGCGACCCAGGCAAGCGGTTGGTTCGGTATCCCGGGTATTTCACCTTCCGGCTGGGCGGCGAGACGAGACACCAGATAGGGGTGAAGGTGCAAAGCGGGCCTACCATGATCGGTGCGTTG
>CAIZGN010000425.1 GCA_903932505.1 Candidatus Hydrogenedentota bacterium | reverse complement strand
GTAGGTCAGCACTTGGTAGGTGGCGATGGTAACGGGGCAAATGGTCTTGGAATCGCCGCTGTACTCGCCGATCATGTCCTCCGTCAGCGTCGTTTTGTCGATGAGTTCCTCTTTCCACTGGCGCAGCGCCACGGTATTCGTGGTGAGAATCAGGGTGTGCATCTGAACAGCGTGAATCGCGCCGATGGCCACCACGGTCTTCCCCGCGCCGCACGGCAAAACCACCACCCCGCTCCCGCCCCGATTGCTGCCGCCCGCGTGAAATGCGTCGACCGACTCCCGCTGGTATTTTCGCAAGCCGAACGACTTTCCATTCCGCATTTTTTCGCGCAAGGAAAAGGGCAGTGGCGCGCCTTCAACATAACCCGCCAGATCCTCGACCGGAAAACCGATTTTGATCAGGGCACACTTCACATTGCCGCGATCGCCCGGCTTTACAAAAATGCGCTTTCCATCCGGCGAACCTGTCACATAGGGCTGAACGGATTTCTGGTGCAGTAGCTCCATGATGAGCAAGGTATCTTCAGACTCAAGCACCAGTTGCCCGTCTTCGCCCTTGTACAGCTTCAGCCGACCATAGCGGCTGATATTGTCCTCGATTTCTGCGGTGATGTTCTGCGGAATATCGTACTTGGTGTACTTTTTCAGCCCCGCAATAATCTCGGGGGCCGTCAACCCGGCAGCAGCGGCATTCCACAAGGACAAGGGGGTCAACCGGTAGGTATGGATGTGCTCCGGCGATTTCACCAGCTCGGCAAAACCGGCCAGACAATCCCGCGCGTCCTCAAAGGAAGGGCCGTCCGTCTCCAGCAAAATGGAGCGGTCAGACTGAACAATCATTGGTTTTTCATGGTCATTCGACATGGTGCGCGAGTTTAGCATACCCCGGCGAAAATTTCATACCGAAGAGGGCGTCCTCGACCGCCCAAGCCCCGAAGGTTCCACCGAGAAATGGCGACCGAGGACGTACGCCCTCCCGCCCAACCGTCTTCCCCGCGAAGGCGGGGATCCAGTTCCCATCACCAACTCGACTCTCCGCGTCATTTCGAGCGAAGCAAGAAATCTTGTGACGGTGATTCGGCGATGTAGCGGTAAGATACGGGGCAAGATTTCTCGCGGCGCTCGAAATGACCGGAGGGTGAGGTTTGTCGCAAAGAGACGGGTGCGTAGTCCCATTCGAAGCACCGCCACAAACAACGCCATTACATTCCTTGACTCAGCTCCCCGGGGCGAACATAATGGGTTCATACCGGATAGGAGACTGACCATGCGCCCGAATCGTCGAGACTTCATGAAAAACACCCTTGTCGCCTTGACCACCGCCGGGGTGTCCTCAAGACTGGCCGCTGAACCTCAAAAGACCGCCGCACCGGCCCTTATGGGGAACCGCTTTCTGACCTTCAACACAGTCATTCGTGTGAACCAGATTGAGGCCGGTCGCGACCAACTGCTTGGACAGGATGAGGGTGATATCCATAATCCGGAAACCGCCCGGCAATTCCGCGCGGCCTTTGAAAAAGGCTGGCCGGGCGGACGGATGACGTGGGCCTTCAGCTGGCTTGCCCTGCAAGACCCGCGCGACAACTACAAGGCCTTGCGGGAACTTGCGCTGGAATTCCACGAGACCTATGGTGATGAAATCACCTTCATCCCCGGCGGCTATTTCGCCAATATGTACAACACCCGAGAACAGGTCAATGCGGACCTTCACGAGGCGTTGGAGAGGGTGTCGGGCATGATGGGCAAGGGCTATCGCCCGAAAAGCGTGATCGCCGGTTTCCTTGCGGCCGAGAACCTGCGGTTTCTCGCCGAGAAAGAGAATATCCACGTTTGTCAGGGAAACATCTGGAGTCAGTATGCGATTGATAATGGCGATGGCGACGGTTCAATTTCGTACCCGTACTACCCCTCGCGCGAGCACTTTTGCAAACCCGCGCAGGGTGCGGAAGATTTCATAGACTGCGTAAATCTGGACGGAT
>CAIZGN010000424.1 GCA_903932505.1 Candidatus Hydrogenedentota bacterium | reverse complement strand
TTTTCCCAAATTGCTGTAGTAGACGCGGACATAATAAGTGCCCGCACCGCCCACACAGGTATCAATCGTTTCGTTGTCGTCGGAGCTTACCGAATCGGCGATGATTTCACCGGTGAGCCCGTTGATCAACGCAATATCAATATCGCCACCCGTCTGCAGGAATGTGCAGTCAATAATGACCCGCTCATTCCCCGCTTTGACCCGGAGGGAGTACCAATCATCATCGAATTGTTTCGCTTTCCCCTTGATATCGGTGAGCCACACATTGGCTTTGTCACCCAGATTGGTGGCCATACCTTGGGTGTCATTCTCCTCGTAGGTGTCATCTCCAGTATGCGGCGCACCCGCCTCCTCGCGCTGCCCTAGGCATGGCAAGGTGTCCCAGCGCAGGTCATACGCCTGCGGCAGGCCATCGGTATAAATGCGCACATA
Organism: Candidatus Hydrogenedentota bacterium; assembly: GCA_903932505.1. Lineage (GTDB taxonomy): Bacteria > Hydrogenedentota > Hydrogenedentia > Hydrogenedentales > CAIZGN01 > CAIZGN01. Next base: position 4,878 of record CAIZGN010000424.1, on the reverse strand, counting down.
ATAAGTTCCGGGGTCCTGAAGGCACTTTTCAAGCATCGCCTTTCCCCCCTGGAACCACGACCAGGTTACCGGGTCGCCCCAGCTCGCGTCATACAGCGCCATCCAGAACTCCTGACAGGGGTTCGAAGCCCGGCACTCCACCGCAATGCGCAAGGCATCGGCAGGAACGGTCACCTCATACCAATCCTCGTTGGCAAGAATTCCGGGATACGGCGCGCCGGAAAGTTCGGACAGCCACACGCCGGGCTGAGAAAGCAGCGCGGGCGAGGCCTGAAATAGTCCTTCGTTTGGCTCATTGGCGTCATCCGCCCCATCCGGCACGGCCACCGGCAGAGGCCCCGTATACCACCGCAAGTCATAACGATTGCCACCGCCGGACCAGCAAAATACCCGCAAATAATAAGAGCCCGGCGAACTCAAGCACCAGCCGAGCAGCTCACCCGCCTGTACCCCCGCCGAGGAGGTCAACCAATTCCCGTCTGCATCATAAAGCTCCACGTCGATGTCGCCGAGGGTTGTCTCAAAGGACGTTTCCACAAAAAGAAGGTCGCGCCCCGCAGCGATGTCGATCTGGAACCAGTCATCGTCAAAAGCCAACCCTTCTCCGTCAATGTCGGATAGCCACATGTTTTCGTGCGCGCTCAGCGAAAAGGCCGTTTGCATGTCGTTGTTGGGTTCATAGGAGTCGTCGGCGCAGGGTTCCGTACTCCAATTCAGGTTGTACTTCTTTCCGATACCACTGCCTTGCACACGAATGTAGTAGGTGCCCCCTTGGGGAACACAAGTCAGCAAAGCGCTGCCATCTGACGTCAGAGAGGCACTCCAAGAAATATCATTCGTTGGCTCGTAAAGGCTGATTTGCAGGTCGTCCGAGTTCCTCTCAAAAGTGCATCCCAACCGGACGCGGGTTTCCGAATTGGGCACAGTGATCGAATACCAGTCCTCATCAAACTGAATACCCGCTATCGAACCAGAAGGGTCGCTGAGCGGATAGGCAATTTCATACCACTCATTTTCTTCGTAAGGGTCATCTTGCTCGGGCCGGGTATTCCAGCGGAGATCATAATGGTTGCCAGCATTTCCGTCTTCCTTGACCACCATCACGTAATAAACGGAGGGGCCAACGACGGAAAATACTTGCTGACCATTCTGGGACATATACGCCCGTTGAACCAGTGCCTGAGCTGTGCCTTTGCGGTACAAGTCGACAAGAAGGTAACCGCCCGAGTTGTCTATACGGCAATCTAGCGTGAGCAATCCGGCACCTTGGGGAACGTTGACCGCATACCAGTCATTGTTGAGCAAGGCTGCCGAGCCAGATAGCGAGGAAAGCCATGTATCGGGTGATGCCCCGATATCCTCCGCAGTGCCAAGCGTATTGTTTGATTCGTACGCGTCATCCACACACGGGGACGCGGACCAGCGCAGGGTGTACTCAGCACCCGTGAAGTGCGCTTCGCTGTAGAAAAGAACACGAACAAAGTACCGGCCCACCGCAGGCACACAATAATCGATAAACTCCCGACCGGTGTATCCGGCCGAGTAGGCAATAGAAGAATCACTCGGCGGGCTGCTTGCGCCATCCTGATAGATCGCAATGTCGATATCCGAAAGGGTCTGGTCAAAAAGGCACTCAACCTGCACGCGAGTTTTTCCCGTTGGAACGTCGATTTCATACCAATCTTCGTCCAGCATGACCCCATTAATTTCCTGATCCGCAGGGATGACGGGTGCCTGAGAGGCGTTGTCGTTGTCTTCATAATCGTCGTCTGAGATCGCGGCGGCAGTCCACTTCAAATCATACACAGTACCGTTTCCGCTACCCCACACGTGGATAAAATATTCCCCGGAGGTTTCAATCGTGTGCAGGAGTATGGTGCCTTCACCCCCCGCAATCGACCAAGCGATCTGGGTTCCTGCAGCATCGCAAAGATCAATACCAATGGTGCCCACCAGCAGGCTGATATCAACACTGGTATCCACCTGAATACGCTGCCCTTGCGCCAGACTCCCGATCGCATACCAGTCGTCATCGAATTGAGCGGCCAAGCCCTTTCGCTCCGAAAGTCGCTGTCCGGAAATCCAAGCGGATTCGGATTGATTCCCCGGCCACGCCATATCCAACGCGTTATTGTCCTCGTACGAATCCTCAGACTCGCACCACGTATAGTCTTTGACCAAAGTCACGGTTTTTCCGGCCCGACTGATTCCAACCATCCTTGAGCTTCCGCCGCACTCCTCATAGAACGGAAAAAGGGACGGGGTCTTCGTTGCGGGATCCCACATGACCCCCACGATCCGGTTCAACTCATAATCGCCCCAAGCATTGCTCCACCACCCGTTCCAGCACGAACCAACGACCGTCCCGTCGGCTGAAATCCCCGTCGCTTCGCCTGCTTCATAACCGGGGAGCAGGGAAAGCGCTTCAAGACCATTCGCCCCGCCCACGAAAGCCTCATAAAGACCCGCACCATTCAATCGGTAACCGCACAGGATTCCCGTCTCGCTGAGGCCGGTAATCTCACCATCCCAACCGATATCACCGAGTACGCGCGAGCTTCCCTCACCTTCTCCCTCAGGGCTCCAAAGAAAGGCCCAGCTGCCAGAGCGTCCGGCCACTTGCCCCGCATTATTGATACACATGGCATCGCGACCGCCCTCCTGACCGGAAATGACTCGGATCGAGTAGGCCTCGGCACCCGCAAGTGCCGGAACAAACAGAATCGCCATGCACAACATCCCAAACGATATCCTAAACATAATGTGCGCTCCTTTAGTAAGCGAAAATGTGACCTTCGTATTTTACCATATTGTCAGCCTTTCATAACCAAAGGTCAAACCGACAAGCGAATCCCAAAAATGTGTCGCAGACATTCCCGCCTGCGATTGAGTTGATCGGTTTCTCCACGCTGTGTTGCAACGTTCGCTTGCCTGGGACCGCCGACGTCCCTGTCGGCCGAGGCGGCACCAATGTCCCGAGAGTCGGCAAAGATGCCGGCGCTCCCAGGGAGGTCAGTTCTCTAGTGTGCCGCAGACATTCCTGTCTGCCTATTCCCAAAATCCCCAACGTGGGGCAGACATTCCTGTCTGCCCATATTTCCCCCACCTACCTCATTACAAACCTCACAAAAAAAAATCCACCCCCTACCCCTTGAACTTTCCTGACAAAACCTGTAATATATCGCGAAATAACGAACGGTAGGTATTGGAAGTGTTCCCCGTGCGCCACAGTCTCCTCGAAGCCAGAAAGACGTTTTCCGGCTTTTCAGGATGGGTGTGCGGGTACCGTTTTATAGGAGAATAGACTGAATGCGGGAAATCAATAGAGTTGCAGTATTAGGTTCAGGCGTCATGGGGGCAGCTATCGCCGGGCACTTGGCCAATTGTGGCATTCCCAGCCTCCTGCTGGACATAGTCACCCCTAACCTTTCAGATAGCGAAAAGACCGACCCCAAGAAGCGCGCGGCGTTTGTCGAAAAAAATAAGGCAGCCCTCCTCAAAGCAAAACCAGCACCCCTCTACGTGCCCGCTAATGCCGACCTTATCGAAACAGGCACCTTAGACGATGACATGCCTCGAATCGCCGAATGCGACTGGATAATTGAAGTCGTCATTGAGCGTCTGGACATCAAGAAGCAGATTTTCGCCCAAGTTGCCGCCCACCGCAAGCCCGGCAGCTATGTGACCTCAAACACCAGTGGGATACCCATTGCCGCAATGGCTGAAGGCATGTCCGACGAAATGCGCCAGCATTTCATGGGCACCCATTTCTTCAATCCCCCGCGCTACCTCAAATTGCTCGAATTGATTCCCGGTCCGGACACCCTGCCGGAAGTCATTCAGACCTTGGCGCGCTTTGGCGAACAAATTCTCGGCAAGGGCATCGTCTACGCCAAGGATACCCCGAATTTCTTGGCCAACCGCCTCATCACCTTTGCCATGCAGTACACCATGCATACCATGCAATCCGCCGGACTCTCCGTCGAAGAAATTGATGCGCTGACGGGAACCGCCATTGGGCACGCTAGCTCGGCTACCTTCCGCACGGCGGACTTGGTTGGACTCGATACCCTGCACAAGGTCGTTGGCAACGTGCGAAATGGTTGCCCGAATGACGAGCGCCTCGACCTGATGTCCGGTCCCGAATGGCTCGATCGCATGGTCGAAAAGGGCCTGCTGGGCGACAAATCCGGCTCCGGGTTTTACAAAAAGACCAACGAAAAGGACGCCAAGGGCAAGAAAATCATTCTGGGCCTTGACCTCGACACCCTTGAATATCGCCCACCCGTCAAGCCGATGTTTGATTGCACGGGCGCGGCCCGCCGCATTGACGACCTTAATCAGCGACTCAAAGTCATGCACTTCGGCGAAGACAAAGGATCAAAGTGGCTCTTCTCCTTCTTCGCGAATCTCGCGCAATATGCCGCAAACCGCATCCCCGAAATTGCTGATGATATCGTCAACATCGACAACGCGGTAAAGTGGGGTTTTGCTTGGGAAATAGGGCTGTTTGAAACTTGGGACGCCCTCAGATTCGACGACGTTTGCGCCCGCATGGAAACCGAGGGCATTGCCCTGCCCGCCATCGCGCTCGCGGTGAAAGCAGCCGGTGGACACTCCTTCTACAAACTCGAGAATGGACAGGCGCTCTACTTCGACCTTGCCCGCAAGGCTTACCTGCCCATTCAAAGAAACCCGAAGGAACTGCGGCTCGTTCAGATCAAAACCGGCGACCCGACCCGGGTCGTCGTAAAGACCGATGACGCCAGCCTCGTCGACATGGGCGATGGCATCGTGTGCTGCGAGTTCCACAGCAAGATGAACGCCATCGGTGCCGACCACATGATGATGTTGAACCGGGGCGTAGATCTGCTGGAG
>CAIZGN010000423.1 GCA_903932505.1 Candidatus Hydrogenedentota bacterium | reverse complement strand
GGATGCCTCAGTACAAGGCAAGGCTCCACAGATTCGAAGTCGCTTTCGCAGTTTCTCAATGAATGGAAATCGGCCTTGCTGGCGGGGGATTCCACCCGGGTGCTCGCAATGTGTTCCGATGATTTCCGCTTTGAGGATAAAGGTATTGACGCCTTCAAAATGGAACTGTCGGAAATCATAACGGGAATTCGTCAGTCGGATGGCCGGGTGAATATCGCAGATGCCACCATAGAGATACGGGACGGACGCGCTTCGGTTTCACCAATCTCCATTGGTCTCAACAGTGGCACAAACAGCTTTCGGATGGAATTGGTCAAGCAAAACGGGGTATGGAAAATCACGGGCCTGCCCAAACACTGAACGGGCTTATCTACGGGCGAGACGCATATTGGTGGCTTGGAGTATCTCGTTTGGATCCACCGTCTTTCCGTCTTTGGTGACCTGAAAGTGCATGTGGGGGCCGGTCGAACGTCCCGTAGAACCGACCCGGGCCACCATGGTATTTTCCGTAACCTGATCGCCCACACTCACGCAGGTGGAGCTCGCATGGGAGTAGCTGCTTTCTGTGCCGTCGGCGTGACGCACAACGACCGTGCGTCCATAGCCCGCCTTCCATCCGCTAAAGGTGACCGTACCTGCGGAAACCGGGCGAATGGGTGTGCCCGTCGGTGCGGCAAGGTCAATGCCATCATGAAAGGTGGGACGTCCCGTAAAGGGGTCGGAACGCATGCCATAGCCGGAACTGAGGGTGGCGCTGTTGTCGAGCATCGCCTGCCAAGGTTCAGCCGCTGATTTTTCCACGGATTTTGGGGTGCTTGTTTGCGCACTTGCGGCGGCAGCCTCCTCGGCTCGGTATTCGCTTGGATGCAGAATACGGCGCACCAATTCCGACAGGTCTATGCGCTCGCGTGGGGGGGAAGCATTTCTTCGCGGATTTCTCAGGCTTTGGACGGATGCGGTTTGTGTGTCTGATAGCCGGCTTTTCGCCGGTTCCGCGGGTATCGCTTCCGTCGAAAGCTGATTTCGCAACGCGGACACACTCAAGGGAGCGGTGGTCGAGGGTGTGGTTTCCGCGAGACTCTTTGCGACGGAAACGGGGCTGGACACGGGGGTGGAAGGAGCAGGGGCACTGACGGCAGGGGGGGCGAGCGAGGACAAGTCGATGTTCTGCTGAACCTGTATGGCATTAGGATTTCGAAGGTGATTGGCGGCCGCGACCTTTTGAACGCCGTCATGGATTTCTGTGGCGGACGGCTCTGACCCACGGGTGCTCAGAAAATCACGCACAACACTAGAGAGGGTTTCTCCACTTTGAACTGCGTGCAGCGTTTGAGCGAAGGACTTGGCGGGAGAGCTCGGGGACGTGGAGACCGATGGCACATTATGGGGCCGTTCCGTGCCAACACTGCCACTCGTGCGGGCAGCGCGGGAGTATCCAACGACCGAAGTCGAAGGAACCATAGCAAGCACCGCCGCGTTCGGCATACCAAAACCCTCCAATTCTATCCAAACACAAGCAATATATGTGCCAGATTCAATACATGCTCCAAGCCTTTGCGGTGCAAGCGTTTGAATTGAGGGGCAGAATTAGGAATAATCTATTTAGAGAAAAAGTTTCCTAGTCGGCGGCATAAAAGTTCAGGGGGATTTCATAGAGGCGTTCGTGTATGATAGGGGGGCCGCAGGGCTGATAAACTACTTGGGTGCCACAACGCAGATACGGGAAGGAGACGAGCATGAACAAGTCACGAAAAGAGCATCGCGACCCCATGATGGCGCAAGTCATGAAAAATGTGGGCGTAATCGTACTGGGTGGTGGTCGCGGAACACGCCTCTATCCCCTGACCAAGCTTCGCGCAAAACCCGCCGTGCCGCTCTGCGGACAATACCGCCTCATCGACATTCCGCTCAGCAATTGCATCCATTCCGGACTGAACCGGATTTTTGTGCTGACGCAGTTCAACAGCCACTCGCTGAATCGCCATATCGTCAACACCTACAAGTTTGATGATTTCACGGAAGGCTATGTGGCGCTGCTAGCGGCGGAACAGACGGAAACAACGCCGGACTGGTTCCAAGGCACGGCCGATGCCGTCCGCAAGCATTTGTCCCACATGCAAAGCGCGGGTATCGAGCACTTCATCATTCTATCGGGCGACCAACTCTACCGCATGGACTTCCACGATCTGATGGAAACGCATATCAGCACCGGTGCGGATATTACGGTGGCTGCCCTGCCTGTTACGCGCAGCGATGCAAAAGGCTTTGGTATTATGCGGGTTCAAAAGAATACCCGCATCCGCGAGTTTGTGGAAAAACCAAAGGACAAGTCGGTGCTTGACGGCCTGGAGACCCCGGCCGAGGCTTTCAAGGAATTTGGCCTTGAAGCCAAGGGGAAACCCTATCTGGCCTCCATGGGTATTTATGTGTTCAATGCTTCGGTGCTCAAGGAACAGCTTCTCAACCATCCCGAGTGGTGCGATTTCGGCAAGGAACTGCTCCCCAACTCCCTGCGCACCCACAAACTATTTGCCCACTTGTTTGATGGATTCTGGGAAGACATCGGTTCGGTGCGTTCGTATTACGATGTGAGCCTTGCCATGACATCAGACAATCCGCCCTTCCACTTTTACGACCCGGATCGCCCAATCTTTACCCACGTTCGCCCGCTTCCTGGTGCGCATATCTTTGACTCGAAGGTTAAGAACACGATCATATGCAGTGGTGCGCGCATTCAGAGCGCCATCATTGAGGGTTGTGTCATCGGGAATCGAAGTATTGTGCATCGTGGGGCGCACATCGAGAAGAGCGTCATTCTGGGCGCGGATTACTTTGAAGACCGGCCAAAGCCAGGAATTGAAATCCCCATCGGCATAGGGGAAGGAACCAAGCTCAACCGGGTCATTGTGGATCGAAACGCCCGCATTGGCCGCAAGTGCATTATCCGAGGGTCGGACTCACTTCCGGATCAGGAAGGCGCGGGTTTCTCTGTGCGCGACGGTATTGTGGTCATCCACAAAGACGCCCTCATCCCCGAAGGAACCCAAATCGGCTAGAGGGTTTCGCTGATGGGCTAAATATGCTCGACGACAACGATACCGGAGGGGGTGACCCGGTGTCGCTTGGCGTCCTGTTCGAGGTCGTAGCCGATGACCGTATGATCGGGAAGTCGCACTCCTTTTTCGATGATGGCGTGGCGAACCCGTGAGTGTCGACCCACGCAGCATTCGTCCATGAGGATGGAGTCTTCCACGTAGGCATAGCTATTGACGCGGACATCGGTGGAGAGAACGCACTTGTTGACCATGCCTCCGCTGATGATGCAACCGGGGCTGACGATGGAATCCGTGGCCACGCCGAAACGGTGTCCGATGTCGGCAAATACAAATTTGGCAGGCGGGCGCATGGGCAGGTTGGTGCGCAGGGGCCAATCCGGATCATAGAGGTTGAACTGCGGATCCACGGTGATGAGATCCATGTTCGCTTCCCAGTAGCTGTCCAGCGTTCCCACATCACGCCAATACAATGAATCCTTCTTGTTCTCATCGATGAAGTTGTAGGCATATACCTTGTGTGTTTCAACAAGACGGGGGATAATATTCTTGCCGAAATCGTGGGCGGAACTGGTGTCCGCATCTTCGACCGCCGCTTTTTTTAACACTGGGGTTCGGAAGAGGTAGATCCCCATGGACGCCAAGGCCTTGGTGGCACGTTCCGGCATCGGTTTGGGATTCTCGGGTTTTTCCTCAAAGCCCACAATGCGCGAGGATGCATCCACCTCGAGAACACCGAAACGGGAAGCTTCCTGCAACGGCACTTCGATAACCGCCACCGTAAGATCCGCATCATTCTCGCGGTGGGCGGCGACCATCTTCTTGTAGTCCATTTTGTAAATGTGGTCCCCCGAAAGGATCAGCACTTCCCGGGGGTTTTCAAGGTCGATCGAATACAGGTTCTGATAAATGGCATCCGCCGTGCCGAGATACCAGTTGTCGTTTACGCGCATCTGCGGGGGTACGATGT
>CAIZGN010000422.1 GCA_903932505.1 Candidatus Hydrogenedentota bacterium | reverse complement strand
GTGCAGGCGATGACCAACACCAACACGGAAGATGCGGTGGCCACGGCCGCGCAGGTCATTGCCCTCGCCGGGGCGGGCGCGGAAATGGTGCGTTTCACCGTCAATACGCCGCGTGCCGCTGCGGCGGTGGCTGAAATTGCGGCCCGCGCTCAGGAGGCCGGATGCACAGTGCCGCTTATCGGTGATTTTCATTACAACGGTCACAAGTTGCTGGCCGACCATCCCGATTGCGCAAAGACGCTGCACAAATATCGAATCAACCCGGGGAATGTGGGTGCGGGGGAACGGCGCGACCCGCAGTTTTCGGCCATCTGTGCCATGGCGCGCGATCTGGGCAAGGCCGTTCGCATTGGTGTAAACGCCGGTTCGCTCGACAGTGATCTGCTGGCGCGGCGCATGGAAGAAAACGCCAACAAGGCGCAGCCCAAATCCCCGGAGCACATTGTGAACGACAGCATGGTGGAATCCGCGCTGCAGTCCACGGCCCTGGCGCTGGACTGCGGCTTGAATGAAAACCAGATTGTAATTTCCTGCAAGACCAGCGTGCCCCGGCACCTCATTACCATCTACCGGGATCTGGCCTCGAAAACCCGGCAGCCTTTGCATCTGGGCTTGACCGAAGCGGGGATGGGCGTGAAGGGCTTGGTGTGGTCGTCGGCGTGCATGGGCGCGCTGCTGGCCGAAGGGATTGGTGATACCATCCGGGTATCCTTGACCCCACGTCCTAGTGGTGACCGGCGGGAAGAGGTGCATGCCGCGCAGGAACTCCTGCAGTCCCTCGGGATCCGGCAATTCGCCCCGAGCATTACGGCCTGTCCGGGCTGCGGTCGAACTTCTAGCGCTTTGTTTCAGGAACTCGCCTTGCGGACCGAGGCCTATGTGAGGGAGCGGTTGCCCGAATGGCGCACCAAGTATCCAGGCGTCGAAAAAACGACCATCGCGGTTATGGGTTGCATCGTGAACGGTCCAGGCGAATCAAAGGCGGCCGATATCGGCATCAGCTTGCCGGGAAATGGAGAAGCTCCGCTGTGCCCGGTCTTTGTGAATGGCGAAAAACGCGCGTCGTTGCGCGGGGATGTCGATGAATTGGCCGAGCAATTCCTCGCCTTGCTGGAGGACTATGTGGCCGGGCCGCGCCACCCATGATCGCCGGAATCCATCAATTGCACTATCTGCCGTGGCTGCGTTACTTTGAGAAAATCGCGCGTTCGGACGTTTTTATCGTGCTAGACAACATTCAATACAACAAGAACGGGTTTCAGAACCGGAACCGGATCAAAACGGCCTCCGGGATCGTGTTGCTTACTGTGCCCGTGGTAGACAAGTACGCCCAGTGTCTGGACGAGGTCGAGATTGACACCAAGCCCAATTGGCGCAAGAAACATTGGGAAAGTATCCGGCAAAGCTACGGCAAGGCCCCGTTTTTCGGCGAATACGCGGAGTTTCTGGCGGCGACCTACGCGCAACAGTGGGATCGGCTCAATGCATTGAACCGGCATCTGCTGGAATACTTCCTGCGCGTTCTGGGCATCCGGACGCGTGTGCTGTATGCCTCGGATCTCAAGGTGCCGGGCGTTGCAACCGAGCGTTTGATTAATCTCATGCGTGCCGCCGGATGTTCCACCTATTATAGTGGCGCGTATGCGCTGGACGCCTATCTGGATTTGCCTTTGTTGGAAGCGGCGGGCATCACGCTGAAGCTGCAGCAATGGCAGACTCCCGTGTATCCACAGCGTTACGGTCCTTTCGTGAGCGACCTCAGCATTATCGACCTTTTGATGCACTGCGGACCAGACAGCTTGTCCGTTCTGCTCGGAAACACATCGGGGGAACACGAGTGATACCGCACAGCAAACCTTTCCTGGGTGAAGAGGAAATCAAGGCCGTTACGCGGGTACTTCGTTCGGGGCATCTGGCGCAGGGTTTGGAAACTGCGGCCTTTGAGGCGGAATGTGCCGCCTTGGTTGGGCGGCGGTACGGGGTCGCCGTGAGCAGCGGCACATCGGCCTTGCAGCTTGCGCTCTCCGTTTTTGGGATCGCTGCGGACGAGTCGGTGGCCATCCCCTCTTATGCCTGCGCCTCGCTGGCCCAAGCCGTCTGCGGCCATCGTGCCACCCCGGTTTTGTGCGAGATTGGCGAAGATTACAATATTGCGCCTCAAGCCGTTCCTGCGGGGGTGCGTTGCGCGATCGTGCCGCATCTGTTTGGTGCGCATGCCGTGCTGCCCGAGGTTGAAATGCTGGTCGAGGACATCGCGCAGTCCATTGGTGGGCCAACCGGTACCCGTGGGTTGGTTTCAGTCGCGTCGTTCTACGCCACCAAGTTATGCACGACGGGCGAAGGGGGCATGCTGCTGACGGACGATGAAGGACTGGCTGAGTCTGCCCGGGATCGGCGCGACTATGACAACCGGGATGATTTCGTCGAACGTTTTGCCTGCAAGATGACCGATTTTCAAGCCGCGATGGGCCGGGTGCAGTTGCGGCGTCTCCCCGGATTTATCGCGCGCCGCCGGGAAATCGCGGGCGCGTATGCAACCGCGTTTTCCGGGTTGCCGCTAGGGCTTCCTACCGGAAAAGACCATGTCTATTTCCGTTACGTCATTGCCACCCCGATGCGAGACGGGCTTGAACAGCACCTCCGGGCGTGTGGCGTTGAGGGCAAGCGCCCGGTTTATCGACCTGCCCACCATTATTTGGGTGGTGCGTTTGTCCGCGCGGAACAGGCCCACGAGCAACTTATCTCGTTGCCGATTTATCCGGGACTGCTTCCCGCCGAACTCCAGACTGTGATAGAATCGGTGCGCGCGTTTTATGACGGGGCAGGCGGCGCGTAGTCGTAGGATTGGATTCTCCGGAGGCGTTCATGTGGCAGGGTTTACATTATTGGCCCCGCACTTATCTCATCGTGGGTTTTACCGCGTTTGTTCTGTCGGCGTTGGGCATGCCCGTCGGCATTTTTTTGCTGCGCAAAATCGGCATGATGGATCCCGTCTCTGAGAACAAAATCCACCGCACACCGGTGGTTCGGGGCGGCGGAATCATCATCTTTCTGGCCTTCGCCATCGCCGTTCTCATTCCTGATTACCGCAACGAAAACATGAAGGGCGTCCTTATGGGGGCATTCATCTGTCTCTGTGTTGGGGCGCTGGACGACTATGTGGGCGGTATTCCGGGCTTTTATAAGCTCATCACCCTTTTTGTGGTCACGCTGATTCTTTCGTATTACGGCGTGCGGCTGAATATCTTCCGTGATTACCCCGTCCTCGATATTGCACTCACGATGTTATGGGTGGTCGGCGTCACGAGCGCGTTTAACGGTTCCGACAACATGGATGGACTCGCCAGTGGTATCGCCGTTATTGTCGCCGCCATGTTTTTCACCATTGCCTTGCAGACCTATGTTGTTTATCACGGGGAAAACCGACTTTCCTGGTTCGGACTGCTGTCGGTCGGTTTGATAGGCTCGAATCTCGGTTTTTTGATCTACAATTCCCATCCCGCCAAGGTTTTCATGGGCGATGCGGGCAGTTTTTTTCTCGGATTCACCTTGGCTGCCTTGGGCGTCATGGGGGAATGGTCCGAGCAGAGCCGACTGGTGTCCTGCACCATCCCCGTGTTGATTCTCGGGGTGCCCCTCTTCGATTTTGCCTATATCCTGTTTGTGCGCATCTGGCGCGGGGAGACCAGAACCCTGCGTGACATTATTGACCACTGTGCGGCAGACCATCTTTCCCACCGGCTTGTCTGGATTGGATTTTCCCAGCGCAAGGCGGTCTTCTTCATTTATCTCATCTGCATTGCCATGGGGATTTCGGGGATTTTGCTGCGCCACAGCGATAGTTTCCTCGACAGCCAGTTGGCCCTGTTTCAGGGTCTGGCCATCGCCGCCATCGTCATGGTGCTGATGAGCACCGCCGCCAAGCAGCACATCAGCGCGATTCGCGCGCAAACCCGGCAGCTTGAGGGCAGGATCGCGCCCCCTGAGTCACCGGAAATTGAAGACAAGTAAAGTCTGAACAAAGCAGGGCTGGCTGCGTGCGTCACGCCTTGGCGGCCGCCTCTTTTTCGACCGATTTCGCCAGACGCACCGCGTCGAAGCCCATCTTTCCCCGCAGGCGATCCACTTGGCCGAGCGTGCGTTCCCATTTCGCATTCTGCTCACC
>CAIZGN010000421.1 GCA_903932505.1 Candidatus Hydrogenedentota bacterium | reverse complement strand
CAGCGCCGGCAACAGCAGCGCCGCCAAGATGGCGATGATCGCAATGACGACCAATAATTCAATCAAGGTGAATGCGCTACGGTGGCACCCGCGCAGACCCGGGCGCCGAATGGCAGTCAAATAGGCTCTGATCATACCCATACATTACCAACAAAGGTGGAGATCTGGCAATAGTTCGATTGAACTATTTTCGCCGCCCACAGCGAGGCTCCAGCCTAACCGCCATGCCGCTTGGCATCCCGGCGGCGGCCTGGTCCCAAAGGGACAAAGCCTTGCCAATAGGCAATTATATTTCCGAAAGAAATGCCGGTTAACCGCTACCATCATGCGCGAGGAATCGTGCATCATGAGGAGTCCCAGCATGCACTACACCAAGAGCTGCGGAAGCTTCTCCCTCGCCCCTTCAGAAGGGGCGAGGGGTTGCTCGGTGTTGTCTATCCCGCGACCTTGTCAGCACTGCAGAAACTTGCAGTTTTCCGCTGAACGCTTCAACTCAGCTTCCACGGGTCGCGGTAAGGACGAGTCAGCAACTGGCTGGCTGCGGCGTCGTTCAAAATGATCTCCTGCTTGGAATCCCATTTGATGGTCCGCCCGGTGAGCATCGCGATCAAGCCGAGGTGGCCCGGAATGGCCGAGTGGTGCGCCGTCTCCGCCGGAGTGACGGTCGGCTGCCGCGATTTCACGCAGTCCAGGAAATTGCGGTGATGATCGCTGGACTTGTAGAGCTTTACCTTGCGCAGTTCTTCCGGGAGTTCCCGCACATCCCGCCAGTCCGGGTTGGAAGCGTCAAACGCACCGCGATCCACCCATACCCAGCCATCGGTGCCGATCCATTTGGCTCCGCCCCGAATATCGGGGTGGCCGCCGGCGATGGTCATCGCGATGTCGTTCGGGTACTTCAGTTCGATCCGATACTTGTAGCAGGTGTTCCAGGCGCCATCGATGGGCGGGAATTCGCCGTGGCCTTTGATTTCCAGCGGCCCCGAGTTGTCGCAGTCCATTCCCCAGTGGGCGATGTCGCAATGATGGCCGATCCAGTCGAGCAATTGGCCGCCACCCGTGTTGTAATTCCAGCGCCAGTTGTTATGTATCCGCTGGGCCAGGTAGGGCATCATTTTGGACGGCCCGATCCAGGTCTCATAATCCAACTCGGGCGGCGGGGTGGTTCCCGGCAAATTCACTTGCATCTTGGCATCATTCGGCCCATCGGGCAGCCCCACTTCAACCCGCGTGATCTTGCCGATGAGCCCGTTGCGGACAATCTCGGCCGCCTTGTGAAAATTGGCCTGCGACCGCTGCCACGAGCCGGTTTGCCAGATGCGCTTGTTGGCTTGCACGGCTTTGACGATCGCCTGCTGTTCGGCGATGGTGCGGGCCAGGGGTTTCTCGCCATAAATATCCTTCTGGTGCCGGGCAGCCTCAACCGCGATCAGCGAGTGCCAGTGGTCGGGCACGGCGAGCATAACCGCATCGATATCCGTCCGGGCCATCATTTCGCGGAAATCGCGGTAACCTTTGCAGTCCTTGTTGTTGTAGCGGCCATTGACTTTCTTGACCATGTCGGCCAGATGGTTCTGGTCCACATCGCACGCGGCCACCACCTGGCAATCCGCCTTGCCGAGAAAACCATCGGTG
>CAIZGN010000420.1 GCA_903932505.1 Candidatus Hydrogenedentota bacterium | reverse complement strand
GGTACCTTGTTGTCCGATGAAGATCCCGCCACGAACCTCCCGTTTTTCCTCACCGCGAATCACTGCGTGGCCTCCCAAGGAGAAGCCAACTCGCTTGAGGTGTACTGGCTTTATCAACAGAGCCAGTGTGGCGGCGAAATTCCAGACCCTACCCTCGTTTCCCGCACGACGGGGGGGGCTGACTATCTGGCCGGTAGTCCTGCCTCCTATGGAACCGATGTGGCTCTGCTTAGACTGCGGGGGGTGATTCCGGCCACTATTCCCCAAGCGGGCTATTCCACCGCCATTTGGCCGACCGGAAGCGATGTCACCTGTATCCATCACCCGAGCGGGGATTACAAGCGTATTTCGTTCGGCGCCAAGGTGAATTCAGGGAGTCCCACTGAGCAGGGGGGGCATTTGGAACCCGTAGATCGTTTCCACGAAATTCTCTGGAATATAGACGGCGGCACCACGGAGGCGGGTTCTTCTGGAAGCCCTCTGTTTATTCAAACCCCATCCGGCGATCATCTCATTGTGGGACAACTTTACGGAGGATATGCTGGTTGTTTCGCAAAGAATGAGCCGGATTATTTTGGACGCTTTGACAAATCCTATCCGCTTCTTGCGAGATTCCTTGCCGCCCCTGCACCCGGCGAGGGAGAGGGAGAGGGAGAATGGGAGGGTGAAGGCGAGACCCCGGTGGTCATTGAGGGAGAAATCATTGCTGAAGGCGAAGATTGGGTCGAGGGTGAAGTCCTGCCGGAAGGTGAGGGCGAAAGCCAAAGTCTCACGGACTTCCAGGCCCTGCTTATCAAGCATTTTGATAGCTTTGACCTCAACGGGGATGGATGGCTGAGCTTGGTTGAAGTGCGCATGGGAATCGGGGCGGTTATTGATGATTTGTTTGAGGCTACCGATACCGACCATGATGGTCTGCTCAGCGAGAAGGAACTTGGGATTGCCATTTCGACTGGCGACGGCGAGGAGAATGTAGTCCCAACCGATTACGGTTGTTTCCAAATGGAAAAGAGCGCCCCGGCAAAAGCGTCGCCGGCGGATATGGCCGGTTTGGCTTTGTTCTTGGTGACACTGGTCGCTGGTCGCGGGCGCATCTCAAAGCCATAGGTTTTATCCCATCCCCCTGACAAGATACAATACCCGCCAGAACTTGGCAGGAGAAATAGATGGGCACACTGACCCGATTTTGGACCACTTGGAAGCACGGTAGAAAGCTGGCCACCAAAGGAGAGCACTTTCGTTGTGCCATTTCACACCTCACCATTGAGGGGCATGTGGAAGTGGGTGCGCATTGCCGTTTTCGCCAGAACGCCACACTCAGAACCTTTGGTAATGGAAAAATCATATTTGGGAATCGCACCGGGTGCAGTTGGCACACCTATCTTGAGGCCCATGAATTAATTCGAGTTGGAAACTACGCCGGACTCGCCGAGCACGTCGTTCTCTGCGACACCGTATATCACTTCGGGGAAACCGATGGCTCGTGGCGGGAAGTGCGAAAGACCACCGCGCCCATCATCGTCTGCGATAATACCTTCATCGGAAACGGCTGCTATGTAGGGCCGGGCGTGACAATTGGCGAAGGGGCTGTCGTCGCCCACCATAGCATTATCACGCGGGATATCCCGCCTTACGAAATTTGGGGTGGTGCGCCGGCCATGCGTATCGCCCACCGAACCGAGGGGGTTCCAGAGGCTGTGCTGGAGGAGTTTCGACAGCGCGCCGCTTTGCTGGGCATCCAGAAGGATCGTTACTTCCCATGACGATTCGCGCCATTACCTTCGATTTTTGGGGCACCCTCTTTCAGGATACAGGCTCTACACCCCGCAAGGCGGTTCGCCAAGAAGCTCTCGCGAGAATCGCCCGGGTATCCCCGCAGGCAGCGGGTGAGGCTTTGGAAGCGAGTTACGAGGATTTTCTGCGCATGCACTTGGAAGAGCAGCGCACGCGCACTCCGGAAGAGGCCGTTGACTATGTCTGCAAAAGACTTGGCGTCACGTTGTTTCCATCCGAGTTTTCCACACTCGCCGCCGTCTTTGCCGAGGCCATACTCGACCATCCGCCCAGCCCTATCAGAGGCGCGCTGGAGGCCGTACGCGCCGCTTCTGAGCGCGTTCCCGTCGGAATTATTTCGGACACCGGCATCAGCCCTGCCGCCTCGTTGCGGGTTCTGCTGGATCGCGAGGGTTTCACGCCCTACCTCAGCGCGCTGTCCTTTTCCGATGAGGTCGGCATGGCAAAGCCCCAAGCTCCGATGTTTGAGCGAACCGCCGCCGCTTTGGGCGTTGCGCCCAGCGAATTGCTGCACATCGGCGATTTGGAGCCTACCGACATCGCCGGTGTTCGAGCGCTTGGGGGACTCGGCGCACTCTTTATCGCAGTCAACCGCAAGTTCGAGTCCGTCACCCAGGCGGAGTATGTGTTCGAATCCTGGCAGGAATTTATCGACTGGTTGCCGGAGATTCTGCCTTAGCCCCAGGTTTGGCAGAGGGGCTACTTGCACCTTCTGGCTGTGCTACCGGAATCGTCGGTGCTACGACTTTTGGTGGTGTTGCCCGGGCCAGACGCGGACCTTTCACGTCAAAAAACAGCCCCGGAATCTTCAGGTACTCGAAACGCACCGCCATGTTATCCCCCAGAATCTTTACCACCCGAAGGTCAGCCGTTTCCTCCCCCTCACGTAGGCAATACTGCTTGGACTGGCCTGTGCGCCGGTCAATCGTATTGAATATCACGAACATCTGATCCCGCTTCGCCTCACCGAAAAAACCTTTTACCTCAACCTTAGGCCGTCCGAGATTTTCCTGCGCTTGCCGGTCGAGAAATTCCATGCGCGGGCTTTCCAGATCGAGCAATTCGAAAAGGTCAATGCTCGCCGCCGTGTTCTGCCAGTTTTCATTCTCTCCGGCCGTCTTGGCGAGTTCAATCATCGATTGTCCCATCTCCTTAAAGGCAGCCCGGGCGAATTCCTTGTCCCCGTAACTCTGCTGGAGCTTGCGTATACTCTCCACGACCTGCTGGCGCTGCTCGGGCGACAAAGAACTGTCGGGGTCGCTGGCACCCGCCTGCACCGAAGCGCGCAGGGGTTCCAGCACCGGGGTCAGTTCCTTCATCATCTCTTCTTTAGTCGTTGGGCCTGCCGAGAGCGGCTTCGGCGGTTCCTTGGGAAGATTACAGCCGACGCAGCAAACCACCGCAAAGCACACGATTCGTTGAAACCACTTCACGAAAAACTCCTTCACAAGTAAGCCCCAATAATTCATCCATATTATACAGGAGGCCGCGTATTGCGGGGGAGTCCGCCGCCTGCTAGAATGACACTACCGGAGTGGTTCCGGAACAGGAGACGACTATGGGACAGGATGTGCATGAGACCGTGGCCCAGTGGGTCAAAGACCTGACCGACACAAAAGTGGGCTGGGTCGTTCGTCGCGACGCGGCCGAATCATTGGGCAAGATTGCCCGCCAGGCTTTGCAATGCCTCGTCGCGCATCGCGAGGAGGCCGACCAAGATGTTCGGGGTGCGATAAACAAGGCTTTGTCCAGCATTGAGGACGGCAGTCTGCCACTGGTGATTGGCGGTGCCCAAAGCCCCTATGACATGGAGACTTTGGCGCGCGCCTGTGTAAAGCCCGGACAGCGCACGGTCGAGCCGCACGGCGACGGATACCTGATACGGGTGCATACCGCCGAAAACCGGATGCAGTCTGTCCAGGTGCACCCATTCGCACACAGCGATGGAACCCAATATATTCGAATCCACACCTACTGCGCTGAGGCCGATGCCAAAGCGATCGAATGGGCCATGCGGGCCAATGTAAAACTGCCGCATTGCGCATTCGCCGTCCACGGACACGAAGGCAAGGAGTGGATTATCCTGGTTCACAATTTCAACCGGGAGCGGGCCAAACCCGAAGATTTGCGCGCGGCGGTAAAGGCCATCGCCTATTACGGGGACTGGTTTGAGCAACGCCTCTCAGGATTGGATGAATTCTGATGCCCACGTCGCGCCCGAATGTCCAACGGGGTATTCGCCCTGAGCCTTATGCGCCGGGCGAAGACCTGCGCGGTCGAAACCTTCGAGGCGCGGATTTGTCGGGACTCTGTTTGTCGGGCGTCGACCTGTCCCACGCCGATTTGCGCGAATCCAATCTGAGCGGCACCTACTTTGATGGGGCGATTCTTCGCTGGGCCGATTGCAATGGTGCCAACCTCGAGTTTGCTGTACTTGGTGGAGCTGATGTGACAGGCGCCTGTTTTGCCGGGGCGAATCTCCGCCGGGCTAATCTGGTGGGCGCCACCGGGCATGGCGCCGATTTCACGGGTGCGGACTTGTTCTATGCCCGCCCTGGCAATGCCGACTTCCAATCGGCATCTTTCCGGGACGCCAATATCACACGGGCCATTTTTCGCCGGGCCAATCTCACGAACTCGGACTTTTCCGGGGCGATGGGAGAGGCCAATTTCGAGAACGCCAAAATGGAAGGAGTCCGGCGATGATTTTCGCCCACTTCCTTCTTGATGTCAACGAGTCCAACGCCTTTATCGTGGGCTGCGAGGAAACGGGGGAGGCCCTGCTGGTCGATGCGGCCGTGTGGGAGCCCCGTATCGAGGCTTTCCTGAACAGTCATGAGCTTCGTCTGCGCTCCGTCTTCATTACGCACGATCACTTTGACCATACCAGCGGTCTTGCCGATGTGTTTCGATTTTGTGATGCGAAGGCTTACGCGGGGCACAGCCTTTCCGGCGGATGCTCCGTGCAAACTGTCGGAGAGGGGGATATCCTTCGCTGCGGAAATATCGAAGGGCGTGTCACGGCCATACCCGGACACACGCCCGACAGTATCTGCCTCATCCTTCCCGGCATGGTATTCACGGGGGATGCGCTCTTTGCCGGTTCGGTGGGTGGAACCAGTTCCCCGCCGATGCACCGCCAAGAGCTTGAGGGTATTCGCGATCGGCTCTTTTCCCTTCCCGATAATTATCAAGTCCACCCCGGCCACGGCCCCTCCAGCACTATTGGCATCGAACGCCGTTACAACCCGTTTTTCGTCTGAGTTTCGGGTTGCCTGCGCTGATTTCTTGAGCCACGACGCGCTTAAAGAGTACAATAGGGGCTCTTCCTTCGACGCATGCGGACGAGAAACCGCCTACAATTCCCGAGGAAACGAATGTCCACAGAAAGCAGCTATATCAATTACTTGGAAGTGCTGGAAATGCCCGAAGACTGCAAGTCCGGCGAGGCTATCCGCGCCTACAAGAAAAAAATGAAGGATCTCGTCATCGAGATCGCCCGGGTTGAAATCACCGAGGAGCGTCGCAGTACCTTCCTTCTCGAAATGGCCCGCTTAAACGCCGCCTACTATATCCTCAGGGATAAAGACCTGCGTGAGAAATATCTCGCCGACCGCGCCCAAGTCATGCAGCTTGAAGAAGAATGGCACGCAACGGTCGAGAAGAACCCGGACTCCGAGGACGCCGACCGCCTCCGGCGTTCGTATGACTCTGTTCTGCGGCATTTTCTGTCCACTTACATGGAGGAACTCATGCTTGAGGCCGGGCGCGACAAAGAATGCGTCGAAGCCAGTCATTGGGACGCCGCCCACGAACGACTCGCCACCCGCGTTCTGCGCCATTATCGGCAGCAATTGTATCGCGAAATTCACGAGCGTCTTCCCTATTATGAGGTTACTCAGCCCAAGATCAACTGGGACGAGCGCAAACAGGTGGTGGCCGAACTGCTGAAGGTGGGAGCATAGCCCAATGGCCAAGAAAGCACAACCGCAAAAGCCCCCCGTTGCGCAGGACATCATTGACGCCTGCCTCGCATCCGCAGTCGCGGAAGGCGATATCGTCAACTTTCGTTTCCTCTTCCTGTCCTATTCACCGCTGAGGAATGACTCCAGCGAGGAGATCACCGCCGACAAGTACGCCTATCTGCGTACCGCCGATACCTCCACTCAGCGCTACGCCGACGCACTCGCCCGAGCCAGCGTGGGGGAGGTGCGACAGTGGGTTCAAAAGCAACTCGACAAGAACGGCCCCGCCCAGTTGCCCGCAGACTTGCTTCTTCTTCTCGGTGACAACGCCGTGCTCTTGGGCAAATACACTGCAGCGGCCCAAGCCTACGAGTTGTTGCGCATTCGCAGGCGCATGCAGGAAGAATTCTTCGTTCAGGCAGATGCCGCCCTCGACCGCAACGAGATTGCCCAAGCGGTGCGCGGCTATCTGATCGCCACCGGGCTTGCCTATGATTACGCCGCCTTTCCCGAGCCTTTGCCCACCGTTCCTGATTTTCACAATAAGGCCCTCATCCTGCATGCCGAGTATCCCAAGAGCATCGAGGAATGTGTCGCCCTTCAGCCCGAAGAAAACCACCTACGAACCGCCCTTTCTTATCTCCTCTTGAGTCCTGAAGCCGCCGCCCGCTTGCAGACTCGCTCCTTGGAGACCCTCCGGGCTTTCGTTTTGGAATTGGTCCGCCAACGCGACCCTGAGTGGGATCTTTTTGTCAAACAGTACCGCCAGTCATGCGAAGTAATGCGTGAGCTCGGCGAGCACATTGATCGCAACAACCTGGAGGCCGGTTCTTTGGCCGATGAGGCCGCTGAGCAGCAACAGACCCGGCATCCCGAAGAAATCTCGGAAGCCCTGCTCGGCAGAAAAATTGAAAAAGGCGAATGGTGGCAGTACATGAAAGAATTGGCCTATAACCACGCACCGGCTGTTCTCTTCGTGTCTCGTCAGGCCATTTCCAAGGACCTTGAAATTGTCGTTCCCCGTCATCGGAGTGACTCCGTCTGGGTTCGGGAATTGGGCCTTTATTAGTGGATGGGCGCGGGGAGGGGACCAAATTGTCCGCCCTTGACCGCAGGGAAGAAAACCGCCAATCCGATTGTTGGTACTAAAAGAGTATTTCAGTGCGCGGGTTTGAACCTCCAGGAATTTCAGGGCAAGCCGTGGGTTTTATTATCGACATACATGTGCATTCGCAGCGCCATTCCGGTTGCAGTAGAATTGCTCCCGAACGCCTCATTCAGCAGGCGATTGCCCGCGGATTGCACGGGTTGATCATCACCGATCATCATTACCAGTGGTCCGAAGAAGAATTAGAAACGCTCCGGCAGGCTTCCGGTGAAACCGCCTTCCTGCTTATGGCTGGTTTTGAGTATTCAACCTGCGCCGGCGATATTTTGGTCTATGGTCTTGCGCCGGAGCTGGCCTCCACCTTCGTGCCATATCAGTTGCCCACAAAAATGCTCACGGAATTTCAAGGTCTGGGTGCTCTGTGTATCGCCGCACACCCAACCCGTGCCGGTATGGGGTTTGACCCCGAAATTGCCACCATGCCCTTTGATGCCATCGAGGTGCGGAGCGTTAACCTCCAACCCAATGAGCAGCGCATGGCAATCAAATTGGCCAAAGATTTGAGTTTTAAGTCCATCGTCGCAAGCGATGCCCACCGCCTCAACGAAATCGGAACCTACACCCTTGAGTTTGACGCGCCACTTCGGCATATGGCAGACTTTTCGGACTATGTTCGAAAAGGGGCCTACAAAACCTTGGGACCACGCCCCTAGGGAGTTCGTTTAGTTGCAAGAGAACCAGAACACAGGAAAAGCCTCCGCCGAGTCCACACCACAGGAGGGATGGCGTCACGAGGTCTTCGAGCTCGTGAAAATGGTCGCCTTATTTCTCGTGCTTTTTTTCGGACTGCGGACTTTTGTGCTTGAAGGATATCAAGTCCAGGGTGATTCTATGTACCCCGTCTTGCAAGACGGCGAGCGCATTCTCGTTCTTAAACTACCCCACCAACTCGCCAAGTTGTCTTGGTTCTCCGGTATACACCCACTCGCGAGCGGCAATCTCGTCGTTTTTGACAGTCGGGACGAAGAAGACAAACGCTATATCAAGCGAGTCATCGCGTGTGGGGAGCGCCCTAGGGGTGGCAACACCGTGGTGGCTGACTCGGATGCCAGCCACGCAAAAACGGCCGTTCCCGTAGAGTTCGTACGAGGCCAAGTCTACGTTAACAATGCCCTCCGCCCTGAGCCCGACCTTGTCGCGGATGAGCGCGAGTCCATGGATCGCGATAAAGCCCTGCTGCAGCCCGGTGAGTACTATGTGCTGGGCGACCATCGAAGCGTCAGTAAGGACAGCCGCAGCTTCGGCCCCATCAATGAAAAGCAGGTCATTGGTCGCGCCTGTCTGCGATTCTGGCCGCTCAGTCAGTTTGGATTCCTGTGAAAAAAACACTCATTTTTTCAGATATCCATCTAAAGTCGGTTGATTCCGACAAAAACCGGCAAAAAGAATTTGCCGGTTTTTTGCGTAATATCCCACTGCATGACTATGACCGGCTAATCTGCCTTGGCGACCTCTTTGATTTCTGGTTTGAATACAAATACGTGATATTTTCAGAGTATTTTGATGTTTTGCATCGGTTTGCGATTATTCGCGACGCAGGCGTTCAACTTCATTTGGTCTGTGGCAATCATGACTTCTGGGCAGGCCGATTCCTTCAAAAGGAACTCGGTTTCCAGATTCATCCGGCTGGGTGTCTGCTTCCATTCGGTGATAAACAGGCCCTGCTTCAGCACGGCGACGGGTTGAACCCTGCGGACCGAAGCTATCGCCTGTATAAGCGTTTTGCGCGAAATCCGTGGGTTGTTGGTGGTTTTCGCCTGATCCATCCGGACTGGGCCATGATGATCGCAAGGGGGGTGAGTCATAGCAGTCGAACCTTGTTGGGTGTGGAAAACCCTGAGGAGGGCGCGGAGGCGAAGGCATTGCGCGCTTATGCTCAGGGGGTCCTGGCGCGGGGCGAGGCCGACATTGTGATGTGCGGTCACGCGCATGCGCCCGTTCTCGAGAAG
>CAIZGN010000419.1 GCA_903932505.1 Candidatus Hydrogenedentota bacterium | reverse complement strand
TGCCCGGCAAGGTCAACCCCACCCAGTGCGAAGCCATGACCATGGTGGCCGCCCAAGTCCTCGGCAACGACGTCACCGTCAATGTCGCCGGGGCCTCCGGCAACTTCGAGCTCAACGTTTTCAAGCCGGTCATCGCCTACAACGTGCTGCAGTCCATTCGCCTCTTGTCCGATGCGGCCGAATCCTTCCGCGAAAAGTGCGTGGCGGGAATTGAAGCGAACCGGCCGGTCATCGAGCGACACCTCAACAACTCGCTCATGCTGGTCACCGCACTCAACAGCCGCATAGGCTACGATCAGGCCGCCACCATCGCCAAGGCCGCCCACCACAACGGAACCACCCTGCGCGAGGAGGCCATCCAGTCGGGCTTGCTCACGGGAGAAGAATTCGATGCCTGTGTCGACCCGCGAAAGATGCTGGGGCCGTCGGATTGAGCGGCAGGCGTTGGGGTGCGGCGGACGAAGCATTTACAATCCCCGCTCGCCATCATGCTACAATTCACACGGCTAACCAAGGAAGTACGGGACTATGACGATTCGACTGGCCGTATTGTTGTCTGGCGGCGGCACCACGCTGCAAAATATTCTCGACCATATTGCAGCCGGGACATTGGACGCCGAGGTGGTCTGCGTTGTTTCTTCACGTGCTGACGCCTACGGCCTTGAGCGCGCGCGCAAGGCGGGGATTCCATCGCTCACCGTGCTCCGCAAGGAATGCACCTCGGCCGAAGAGTTTGACCGGCGCATCTGGGACTCCGTTCACGAACACCGCGCGGATCTCACCGTGCTGGCCGGGTTCATGTCGAAACTGTCCATACCCGGCCCCAACGCCAATCGGGTCATGAACGTCCATCCCGCGCTCATTCCCGCCTTCTGCGGACAGGGCATGTATGGGCATCACGTCCATGAGGCAGTGCTGAAATACGGGGCCAAACTCACCGGTGCAACCGTGCATTTCGTGGACAAC
The DNA here is from genome assembly GCA_903932505.1 of Candidatus Hydrogenedentota bacterium. Taxonomy (GTDB): domain Bacteria; phylum Hydrogenedentota; class Hydrogenedentia; order Hydrogenedentales; family CAIZGN01; genus CAIZGN01. The sequence continues at coordinate 3,953 of CAIZGN010000419.1, read as the reverse complement.
GAATACGATCACGGCCCCATCATCCTCCAGGCGGCCGTGCCCGTGCTTGATAAGGACACCCCTGACACCCTCGCCGACCGCGTGCAAGCTGCGGAGCGCGAAATATATCCACAGGCGATTCAATACTTCGCCGAAGGCCGGATTGAAGTCTGTAATCGTCTCGTCCGAATCCGCCATTGAGTCAAGAATCCCCCATGACGCCGCGCGAGCGGCGTAACTTCTGGTTGTGCGTGGGAAATGGCGCGGGCAGCGAGGCGGGCATGGCCTTCTTCGCCTATGACACCGTCATGTCCGGCCTAGCCTTCCGTTTGACCGGCTCTAATGTGCTCGTGGGCCTCCTCACCAGCACCGAGGCCATTGGCTGGCTCTGGCCGCAGATTTTCGTGGGCAGCCGCATCGAGCATCTCGAGCGTAAGATGCCCACCTACGACTGGAGCGCGGTCGTCCGGGTTCTCTCTCACGCCTCCATGATCCTCTCCCTCTACCTCTGCTGGCAACATCCCACCCTGCTCTACATCCTCCTGTGGTTGGGCTGCGCAATCATGTCCAGCGCGGGCGGCGTTTGCGTCATTCCCTTCATGGATATCATCGCCAAGAGCATCCCCTCTGCCCACCGCTCCATGCTCATGGGCTATCGCCGACTCTTTGGCGGACTGGGTGCCTCTTTGGCCGGGTTGGCCGTTGTCTACGTCCTCTCCCCGCGCAGCGGGCTTACCTACCCCTACGACTACATGACCCTGCTCACCGCCGGATTGGTGGTCTGTGCGGCCGCCTATTGGATGTTCATGCGCACCGACGAACCGCCCGGCTGCGCCGCACCAGAACCCCGGCCTTTCATGGAATTCCTCCGCGATGGGGCCCGCATCTTCATGCAAGACCGCGATTTCCGTCGCTTCTACGTCTACCGCATTGGCTATCATTCCGGCGTCATGGCGCATTGCCTCGTCGTACCCTTTGCCATGGACACCTTCCACATTCCCATTGCAAAAACAGGTTGGTTCGTGGCCGCCGTTGCCCTATCCGCCGCCTTCTCCAGCATGATCTGGGGGCGCATCGGCCAGCGTTGGGGAGAATCCGTACTGTTTCGCATCAGCACCGCCCTCATGCTCTGCGCGCCCGGCACCGCACTCGCCATGGCCTTGCTGGCCCACAGTCCCGGCCCCGCCGCATGGCTCGCCGCCCACTACCTCCCCCTGCTCCTCTTCATCTACGTTGTCCACACCATCGCCGTGGGAGGCACCGGTATCGCGGGTACGGTCTACCTGCTCGGACTGCCCCCTGCAGACCGTCGCCCCGTCTACATGGCCATGATGAACACCCTCTCTGCCCCGCTCACATTAACCCCCGTGCTCGCGGGCGGTATCGCTGCCGTGTCCTCCTATTCCGCCGCCTTCGCCGCCACCTTTGCCGCGTCGCTCTTCGCACTGGCCGTATCGTTCCGCCTGCGCGATCAAGGCTGATTCCAAAAGTCGATTGGACAGCGCACCCGAAAAAATGAGATAATGCCACTCCTTTGGCGGCCTTCGGCAAGGATGCTTGGCGCGCTATTTTCAGGCCCTTTTCCAGATCGCCGTGTGCGATGCCAACCAGAATTCCAGGAGATCCAGCACATGTTCACAGGTTCGTACACCGCATTGGTAACCCCCTTCAAGTCCGACGGCGCTGTTGATTTTGACGCCTACGGCCGACTCATTGATTTCCAGTTGGAAAAGGGCATTCATGGCCTCGTGCCTTGCGGTTGCACCGGAGAAGCGGCCACCCTGAGCCATGCTGAACAGAAACAGTGCCTTCGTTTCGCTGTCGAGCGCGTGGCGGGCCGGGTTCCCGTCGTCGGCGGCACCGGTTCGAACAACACCGCCGAGGCCATTGAGTTGACCGCTTTCGCGAAGGAAGCGGGCTGCAACGGCGCGCTGGTCATCACCCCCTACTACAACAAGCCGACTGCAGCCGGGCAAATCGCCCACTACACCGCCATCGCGAAAGCCGTCGATATTCCCATCATGCTCTACAATGTCCCCGGACGCACCGGCACCAAAATCCTCCCCGAAACCATCGCCGAATTGAGCAAAGTCCCCAACATCGTCTCCATCAAGGAAGCCTGCGGCGATATCGACCAGGTCTCCCAAATCAAGGGCCTGTGCGACATCAGCGTCACCTCCGGCGACGACAGTCTCACCCTCCCGATGATGGCTGTGGGTGGGGTCGGAGTCGTGTCCGTAGCCTCCAACGTGGTGCCCGGCGAAATCGCCAGCCTGTGCAACGCCGCCACCAAAGGCGACTATGCCACCGCGCGCGAAATCCACTACAAGCTCATGCCGCTGTTCAAGGCCCTCTTCATCGAAACCAATCCCATGCCGGTGAAAGCCGCCTTGGCCAAGATGGGCATCATTCAGAATTACCTGCGTCTGCCGCTCGTTCCCATGACCGCCACCGCCTTCGCCAAACTGGAGCCGACGCTTGATCGTCTCGGGCTCTAATCCCGACACAAAACATTAACGGGAGGGCGAACGTTCCGTACTGGAATGTTCGCCCTCCCGGTTTTTTGTAGTACTGACTTCAGTTAATAGCGGCCACCACCACGGCCACCTCCGCCGCCCGCCATACTCACCCCTGTGAAGGCACCACTCACATTCGGGCGCTCACCACAGGCCTCCGGCGGTATGAGGTAAAACATCTGAGAGATATTGCTTATCTGGCCAACCCATCCGCCGCCCATGCCCATGCCACCACCCATACCTCCCATCCCCATGCCACCACCCATACCTCCCATCCCCATGCCACCACCCATACCTCCCATCCCCATTCCCGTACCGCCGCCCATGCCAGCACCTCGCCCAAAGTTCTCCCGCTCTACCGGGGCAAGCGCATGATCGGTTTCTTGGGTCAGCCGCATCGGTGGTGCAGCCTCAACCGGAACCGATTCGGCCATCACCGGCGGTGCTTCGCGACGTATGCGGATTTCCTTGACCGGAACAGGAGCCTTGTGCGGTTTCGTTGAGGATTGCGCCTGCCTCCATTCCTTGAGCACCTCTGCCCGAGCCTCGGCGTCATCACTGATGGTGACATCCTCCGTACGATCCTTCTTCACAACTAGTGTGCGCCCATCGTCTGGAATTCGCACGGTGTAGCTCTCGCCCAAGTCCGTGACATGCACCCCGAGATAAGCCTTGCCATCCACCGTGAGGCTGTCCGCACCGGCACCCACCGCGAAAAAGATCAGCGGGAAAACCAAAAAAGCGATTCGCCATCTCATTGAAACACCCTTTCTCCAAGACACCAAACCCCTCCACCCACCACATCCAGTATAGCACATCATCCTAAAAACCGCAGGTATTTCTTTTCATTCCAAGCCCGAATCGCACCGGCCAGACTGCCGCGCATCCGTTTATTTTATCGACTAGCGCATTTCAAGCATAGTTCAAGAAAATAGGTATCCCGCTCGCCATTTTACAAGGTCAGAAGATCGTTGCATCTGGGCTTGGACTGCGCTATCATTGGTGGGTAGCATCTTTGGCTTGATATGGAGGATACGTCAGTGGATATTCACGATCTTTTTGAATTGGTCTCGCAAGAGAAGGCTTCGGACTTGCTCATTAGTGCCGGAGCCCCCCCCATTCTGCGCATACACGGCCAGCTTTTTCGCAGCCGCACGGATTCCCTTACCCCAGAGCAGACTAAGGAACTCATCTACAGTTTCCTCTCCGCCAAGCAGCAAAAAGAGTTCGAGGAACACAAAGAACTCGATTTTTCCTTGGCCGTTGGACGTCGGCATCGCTTCAGGGTGAACGTCTATCGCCAGAAGGAAGCTGTCACGGCCGCGCTGCGTCCCATCCCGGAAAAAATCCCTTCGCTGGAAACACTCGGTCTGCCCACAAACATAGCCGAACTCGCGACCCAGCATCAGGGGCTCATTCTGGTTACTGGCCCGACCGGCAGCGGCAAGACCACCACGC
>CAIZGN010000418.1 GCA_903932505.1 Candidatus Hydrogenedentota bacterium | reverse complement strand
CAAAGAAACGGTCCTATACCATCCGAAGGTCTCGGTGACGGGCAGTCGTCCCGCACCCGGCGTGGGTGCGGCGTCGTTTTCAGGCGCGTCGAATGACATCGCTTTTATTCACGGCCCACCGGTGGCGGAAATGGCCGTTCGCGGGCCGTATGACAAGCCTAACCGCAATGGCGCACATGTGATTGGCGATCCGGCGGTGCAGCCCAAGGATGGTGAGTATCCGATGTCATGGCTCGACAAGCGCGATGTGGCAACCGACAGGCCCACCCTTCCCGGCGCACACCGGGGTGGTACACACCGGCATGAATACACGCTGGACGGCAGCCGGATTGGCTTCACCTACAACGATTTTCTGTTACCCCAATACGGGCGAACGGTCGGCTATATGGTTCCCAGCCCGAAAGCCCCGGCACCTGCCAGCCATTATTTCGCCGTACTGGTTCCCATAGTGCCGAAGGGCACAGCCAAACCGGGTGAGATCGAAATTGCGCAGAGTGATTCCTGGGTGGGTCGCGAAGGTGCGATGCGCGCCTTTATCGGGACGGTGAAGGAGGAGGACGGTTCCTATCAGGACTCGCTGTTTGTGATTGACGTGCCACGGACGGTGGATATCACTACTGCAGACTCGGGTTCGGCCACGTCTTATCCAAAACCGCCTGCAGGCGTTTCAATTCGCCGCCTCACGCACGATGCTGCTTCGGGGGTGGTGCGCGGTACGGCGGACGGCACACGAATCGCCTACTCGGCGAAAGCTCCCGACGGCACGAAGCAGCTATTTGTCATTGCCAGCGATGGTTCGGATCGTGCGGAGGATCCGGCGAAACGTCCGGCGCAGCTGAGCCATTTCCCAAAGGGGGTGGATGCCTTTTGGCGCTGGAATTCCTCGGGAGACACCCTTTTCTGTCTGAGCAATGGCGCGGTGGCCATGCTTTGCGCGCAACCCGGTTCGCGCTTTGGGGAGACCACCATTCTCGTTCCTGAAGACGGAGCGGCCCGGAAAAATCTGGTGCTTTCCCCCGATGGGAAAAGGCTGGCCCTGAACAAACCTTGTCCGGCCAACGGTGCGGATGGCAAACCGGCGAAGGACTATGCCGGACGTGATTTCTTGCAGATTTTTGTGGTGAACGTGCCGGAAACCCCTCCCCAATAGGGGATGCGGAACTCGGTATCTTCGGGTCGGGACAATACGATATACTCCCAATTGCAGAACGGGTCTAGTAGAAGAGGTTTTCAGCCTCTTAGGCATACCAATTTTTCGATGCAGTGACCGCAGAATACGACGAACGGAAGGACGAACCATGGGCATGTTGGGCACGCGATGGATGCGACGGATGATGTTGGGACTCTCTTTGGCCGTGGCTTGGATGCCTGCCGCAATGTCGGCGACCTACCTGTCCCCCTCGGCCATCGTGGCTGATGCCTCGGGAACCGGGCTTTTCGTGGCGGACGCCACTGCCAGCAAACTCTATCTGGTGGACATCGCGTCCGGCAAGGTCAAGAAGGACGTGTCCTT
>CAIZGN010000417.1 GCA_903932505.1 Candidatus Hydrogenedentota bacterium | reverse complement strand
CTACGGATTGCCCAAGAAATGGTCCACCCGTTTGATACGGTGCTTGGCTTTCGCCGGGCCCTCCATGGCGCGGCCCAGCGCCAGCACCCCAACGCCACTCATACGCATTGCGGCGCTGGTGATCTCGGCGAGCGCCTTCATGCGCGAGCGCCGCATTTGAACTTTCTCCTCGATCCACTTCAAAATCTTACTCGGGTCGTACATGGTCTTGTCCTCCGGGTGGTACCTCGTTTTTTCAACTTGAGGCCATTTTAGACGGAGTCAGCCCATGTGCGCCCTTTATTTATGCACCAACCGTGAAACTGGGGATCGTTGAGGCACACACTCCTTGAAATATGCGCCCCCTGTCAGTAGTATTTATGGACCATTAACCGCACCAGAAGAAGGAGGCAAGAATCAACCCAGTACCCCATTCACGCTGCTATTGGGTCGAACCCGGAAAACTCTTGGCGGGCTCGTATCCCGGCGCACCGGAGCCGGAGAAGGCCCGCAAGAAACTGGCAAAGATTCTCGACGCCGGGGTTCGGACCTTCGTCAATCTCATGGAACCCGATGAGACCAACTATGACGGTTCGGCATTCACCCCCTACGGACCCATTGCGGATGAATTGGCGGCGGAACGGCGGTTCAAGCTGACCCACCTACGTTTTCCGATTCGAGATAGGAACGTACCCGCGCCCAAATTGATGGAAGAAATCCTGGTTGTGCTCGATGCCGCGCTTTCCAACGGGGGGGCGGTCTATTTGCATTGCTGTGGCGGGCATGGCGGGACCGGGATGGTGGTGGGATGCCATTTGATCCGGAAAGGGGAGGCGACCCCGGAGAACTTCGTGGAAGTCATTGCGGACCGTCGGGCCGAGGTCACAGAGAAACTCCCTTCCCCGGAAACCCCGGCCCAGGTTGCGTTTGTGCGGAGCTTCGCAAAGCAGCGCCAGAAGAACCCCGTGCCTGCGATAAGCCAGGAGGACCGCTATCTCGGCTGCTTCCTGGGCTTGGCGGCAGGCGATGCCGTGGGCACGACGGTGGAATTCAAGCATCCCGGCACCTTTCCGCCCGTGACCGATATGGTGGGCGGCGGGACATTTGGGTTGAAGCCCGGACAATGGACCGATGACACCTCCATGGCCTTATGCTTGGCCGAGAGCTTGATCGATCGCCAAGGATTCGACCCCATCGACCTGTTGGGACGCTATGTCCGGTGGAGGGACAAAGGGCACCTGAGCAGCACAGGAGAAGCCTTTGATGTTGGCGGAACCATCGGTGCAGCACTTGCCCGCTTCGACCGGACGCACAAGCCATGGTGCGGTTCGACCGATCCGTACACCGCCGGGAATAGCTCGCTGATGCGACTGGCCCCCGTGCCCATGGCGTATGCCAACGACCCGAAAAGGCCATAGAGATGGCGGCGGATAGTTCCCGGACGACCCATGGCGCACTCACGGCGGTCGATGCTTGCCGCTATTTCGCGGGGCTTCTGGTGGGGGCGCTTCGAGGCGAATCGAAAGAGACCCTGCTCTCTCCGCGCTATTACCCTGTGGACGGTTACTGGAACGAACGCCCGCTCTGCCCCGAGATTGACGCGGTGGCTGTTGGTTCCTTCAAGGTGCTCGAACCGCCGAAAATCAAAGGATCGGGCTTCGTGGTGAAATCCCTGGAAGCGGCCCTTTGGGCGTTTGACCGAAGCACCTCATTCCGCGAAGGCTGTCTCCTGGCCACGAACCTTGGCGATGATGCCGACACCACGGCAGCAATCTTCGGCCAAATCGCCGGGGCCTACTACGGCGTAGAAGGTATTCCACCGGATTGGTTCGAAAAACTGACCATGAGAGATTTGATCGAGGACCATGCGCGGAAACTCCGACAGTGGAACCGGACTGGTCTTGGATATTGACGTAGAGATTTGCGCTCTTGCTCCTACTCTGCCACTTCCGCCGCGTCCAACATGCCCCGGAAAAGCGGGCTATCCGGCAAAAGCAATTGATGACTTTCAAAGTGGTCGTCGAAAATCGCCGGACTGGTGGTTATGCGGGCAAGTTGGGTTTCGTTGGGCATGTGCAGTGCGTAGGTGGACGGTTCCAGTTCCCGGCATTCAACACTTGCCGGTATAAGCGAGGTGTCGCGCAATACTGTGTCCAGATACGATGGCATGAATGGCGGTTCTGAAAATTTCGGCGGTTGCAAGTCCGCTTCGCTCACCTCATCAATGTCAAAGCCGGAGGCTTCCGCCTCATCGACCAAGACGTTGATGTTGGAAAGCACCTTATGGCGAACCTGTTCGCGGTGCTCTTGCCCGGACAGAATCGCTTTCTCGAATTCCTTGGGCAACCGGGACAAGATGGGCTGTAACTTGCCCACCACGCCGGTGAACAAGCCGATTCGTTCATGCAGCGCAAAGTAGACATCCACTTCCACCGTATCGGCGTAGCCCAGGTTGATAATTCGTACCGTGGGGTTCACTTGGCCGATACGGTCAATGCGTCCGATGCGCTGCTCCACCTTCATCGGATTCCACGGAAGGTCATAATTGACCAGAACCCCGCACGATTGAAGGTTTAGCCCTTCCCCGGCGGCATCCGTGCAGATCAACACCTTGATTTCGTCTGTACGCAGCAGCCGCTTGATTTCCTCCTTGGAACACTGGGACCATGTACCGGAAGGTTCGCGCCGCTGCCCGCCCGAGCCGCTGAAACAACCAATGGGCAGGTCCACTCGCTCCCCAACAAAGTCCTTCAGGAACTCCATCGTATCGGCGTATTGGGTGAAGATGATCGCCCCGCCATATCCTTGAGCAAAGGCGTTGTTCAGTTCCACAATCAATCGCAGCGCTTTACTGTCGGTACCCAACTTGGCGATAGACTTGAGAAGCGTCCTGATGGATTCCTTCTGCTCGAAAGCCAAGGTGTCTTGTTCCATGGCCGCTGTCTCATCGGAGGAACCCACCTCGTCGAGCAATTCGTCTTGGCTGGTGTCTTCGTCCAGTTGCGTCTCGTCCCATGAGGCCCCACCGTGGTTCTCCATCAAAGCCAGTTTCTTTTCAAGGGTCTTTCGCAGGGCGTGAAAACTGCTGGCGACACGCCGTCGATACGTCGTCATGACAAAGCCTACGGCAGTCCTCTTTTCCGATGTTGCGGCCTGATAGGTCTTGCTGATGTAATCCTCAACGGCCTCATACAAGGCCCGTTCGCCCGGCACCATCTCAATCGCTATATCCGCCACATCTCGATTGGCGATGGGCGAATCGAGGAGTCCCTTGCTCGCATATTGCCGCAACAAGGTGCGCGTGTGGCGCGACATGCGATAGCGCACCGGACTGGCCGTTCTCAGCAACGTTAGAGCCGCCTTGCGCTGTTTGGGATTCAGCCGCTTGATAGGAATGAGACTGTTCGGCTCTCGCAAGGCAGAAAGGACGCCCTTGCGCTCGATACGACTCAGGCCATAGCCTTCCGATATCCGATCCATTTCCTCGCTACCCAACGGGCCATAGGTTTTCTCCGTGGACTGAAATAAGTGCGATAACCGTTGCAGGTTCTTCTCATCGGGATTCTTGTTCAGGATCTCAAAGTATTCCGAAAAAGTAGACGCATTCCATTCCGGTGGCAGTCCCAATACACTCAACAAATCCCATATTTCAACCGGATGGACTTGCATCGGCGTGGCAGTCATCATGAGGAGGGACTTGGCCTTGGCTTTAATGTCCAGTAACAGGCGCAATAATCGGTTTGGTCCCTTTTCTTGCGTAGTTCCCGCCCCTCGCCGCCGTGCATGGTGCGCCTCATCCAACACGAGCAAGTCCCAATCTTCAGCACCAACCAATTCAGGCTGACGGTCTTTGCGCCGCATGAGATGACTGGACGCGATTACCAGCGGTTGACGAGTCCATTGGTCTCGGGACACCTTCTGTTCCAAGGGTTGTCGGTGGAAATGGTGCTCCGGCCACACGAGCGACTGTCCGGTGTATAGGGGAACGAGCAAGTTGAACTTTTCATACATTTCCGCCTGCCATTGCCGCATCAAGGCACTCGGCACAAGGATGAGAATGCGTCTTGCGAGACCACTTATCCACGCATGACGGATAAGAAGGCCCGCTTCAATGGTTT
>CAIZGN010000416.1 GCA_903932505.1 Candidatus Hydrogenedentota bacterium | reverse complement strand
TGCGGCCTTGGTCGCTGCGCTGGCCATGGCGTACATATTCATGGGCGGCCCCGATCCTGTCAAAGCCACCGAAGTCGAGTACGTGGGCACCGACCTGAAGGATGCCACCGTGGATTGGTACAACTCCAAGAACGGCGTGGTTACCATCGAGGTCAAGATGCAGAACAATGATTTGTAACGGCGTAAGGGGCGAAGGAAGGAAGACAACGTGTTCTATGGCGCTTGGATGATGCTCCTGACGACGGCGGTGCTGCAAGCTCCCGCCGCCAAGACGGTTTCCTTTTCGGTGTGGGCTGTCCAGGCCAATCAGGAGAACCGTGCGACCCCTTACCTCGACAGCCAATTGGAATCGATTTGTAAAGCATTGACCGACCTGCCATTCAACACCTTCCGCGCGGTCGGTCGAATGAACAGCGAATTGTCGACCAATTCCGACCATCAAACCCCAAAAACCATGCCGCTGGATGACCGCTACACCCTTTCAGTCACCTTCAAGGGGCAGGACGCCGGTGGACAGATCCGTCTGGAGTTGTGGGTGGAAGCGGCCGCGAAAAATCAGGGGGATCCACCCGTGCGCGTGCTCACCACCCGACTGCGCATGGCTCCCGGCGAAATGGCGGCCGTGCGGGGTCTCAAACGCGATGGAGGGGAAATGGTGCTGGTATTTCGGTGCGGAACCCCACCGTCAACCCCTTAGTCCAGCGGAATCACGGTTTCGCGGTCTTCGGGGGTGCCTAGGGTCCATTCCTTTCCGGGGATCAGGGTTCTTTCCGCGAAGGACGGATCGCTGAGTGCTTTCGCCCGCACTTCGAGACGGTCTTCGTAGACGCAGACCTCTCGGTATTCCACGGGAAACTCGGGCAGGGCGGAGGTCACGACCTGCGTGATGCTCCGGGCGCGCTCGATGTAGTGCATGTGGATGTGACCTGAAAAAACGGCTTTCACCCTGGGATGCCGCTCGAATATGTCGAGCATGATGTCCCCGTTGGCCAAGGCGCCACTTTCGTTGTACTTCGGGCGCTGCATCCGGGCTGGCGTTGGCACAATGGGTTCATGGATGGCAATAATGGCGGGCCGGTCTGCATGCTGCAGCAGATCCTCCTCCATCCATTCCAATTGGAAAGGGGGAACGACCCAGCTGGCGTCCTTCAGGGTCATATCAAGCTCGGCGACGACAGTTGGCTGCCCCTCCTCGCAGATGGTGCCATCCGCCCAGAGCCACCAGGGATCGAGCACGACAAAATGCAGATTCTTGTGGTTGAACGAATAAAAAGTTCGGGGAAGGGGCAGGTGCGGGGCAAACGCCTCGCGAAACCAACTGCGGGACTGCTGCTTGACGAAATCATGGTTGCCGCCCATGGGATAATACTTAATCCCGAGAGTGTCCATGATGTCTCGCGCTTCAAACATGGCCTCGCGGGTCTGATGGCTGCAAATGTCGCCTGTGGCCAAAATGAAATCGGGCTGCATAAGAGCCAAGTCCCGCTTGAGGCATGCCATGACCTCGGGCATCATGGTACACAAAAAACGGTTGTTCCATACGCCATCACGGTCACTGGCAAGATGCGGATCTGTCAGGTGCGCAAACCGCCACATCGCTACATTCCTTCGCGGGCGACCGTTCTAGAAACGCCACCCGCACAGGCACTTACCAAACAGCACCCGAGGGCGAAGGAGAACTCCTCTCCCCTCCAAGATCCTGTCGTACGAGACTACGGTACCACATTTCTACCCCGACTGCAAAAAGAAGAAAATCCTCGCCCTTTCCCGCTGGCGGTGCCTCGCCAAGACGGCCCCAACGGGGCTAAACAACTGTAGCTGTGGGTGAAACCCACGGTCACGGTCTCCCGAAAAAGTGGATAACCCCCAAGAGCTTGAGCCACCGCCCATAACCCTGATGACACGGCTATTTTAGGACGACAACCGGATAGCGGCCCCAACGGGGCCAAACAACCATAGCCGTGGGTGAAACCCACGGTCTCGGTTTCCCTGAAAAATGGACAACCCCGAAGGGGTTGAACCACCACCCATAACCCCGATGACCTCGCCATTTTGGAATGAAAACCGGATAGATGGTATACTGGCTGCAATTGTTGGAAAGGTTTTCTCTTTGCACACAGGTTTGCTCTCGGAGAACCGCTTCAACAAACACGGTCAGGATTCTTGGGAATCCGCGACCGTCCCTGATTCCGCCAGAATTTCCCGTACGCCCCCCCTGCACAATGTGGACGTGGCGCTTTATGGATCCGCCTGAAAGGTGGAGATACGCATGTTGCTCGATAGCATTCATAGTCCCGCCGATGTGAAGGCGCTTTCGCTCCCGCAATTGGAGCAATTGGCGCATGAACTGCGCGAAACCATCATAGACACCGTAAACCGCAACGGCGGACATTTGGCCTCGCCCTTGGGCGTTGTTGAATTGACCATTGCCCTGCATCACGTCTTTGACATTGGCAAAGACCCCTTGATCTGGGACGTGGGCCACCAAAGCTACGCGCACAAGCTGCTCGGCGGACGCAGGGATCGCTTCTACGCCCTTCGCAAGCGAGAGGGCATCAGCGGCTACCCCAAAATCTCCGAAAGCGAGTTTGATGCCTTTGGTACCGGCCACAGCTCGACCTCGATCTCGGCGGCGGTGGGCATGGCAGTCGCCCGGGAACGACTCGGGCTTGCCCACCACGTCATCGCCGTCATCGGCGATGGTGCCATGACAGGTGGCATGGCACTCGAGGCCCTGTCTCACGCCGGTCATCTCGGACTGGACATGCTGGTCATCCTCAATGACAACGAAATGTCCATTTCCCGCAATGTGGGTGCTTTGTCCCGATATTTTAACCGGCTCATCACCGCAAGTCCCTACAAGCGCGCCAAAGAAGATGCGGGTAGTTACGTTAAACAGCTCATCGGCGACCGCATGACCCAAACCATTCAAGACCTCGAAAAGTCGGTCAAGGGTTTTATCACCAAAGGCGGGCTGTTTCAGGAATTCGGCTTCAATTATTTCGGCCCCATCGATGGCCATGATCTTCCCCTCTTGGTAGAGTGCTTGTCGAGCATCAAGACCATGAAGGGCCCCATCCTCATGCATTGCCGCACGGAAAAAGGCAAGGGCCTCAAGGAAGCCGAGGAGGATCCCTCCAAGTATCACGGCGTGACCCCCATGGCCGTCAAGAGCCGCTGCGCTGCCGTGCTGAAATCGGATCAGGAAGGCGACCCGGTTCCTTCCCAAGGGCTATTGCAGACCAATGGCTGCACCCGGCACGCCCCGACCTTCACAGCAGCATTTTCGCGCGCGCTGCTAGAGGCGGCGGCCCGCGATGAGCGGATTGTGGCCATTACCGCCGCCATGCCCGAGGGCACGGGCCTGTCCGAGTTTGAACAGCACTACCCCAACCGCTTTTTCGATGTGGGTATTTGCGAACAACACGCCGTCACCTTTGCGGCGGGACTTGCCGCGCGCGGCATGCGCCCGGTGGTCGCCCTCTACTCGACTTTCCTGCAACGCGCCTATGATCAGGTTGTGCATGACGCCGCCATCCAGAAACTGCCCGTGGTTTTCGCTATCGACCGCGCGGGTCTCGTCGGGGAGGATAGCCCCACCCACGACGGTATTTTCGACCTCAGTTTCATGCGCGCTGTGCCCGGGCTCGTCCTCGCTTCACCCCGCGACGCCGCCGACATGGGGCCGATGCTCGATTGGGCACTGAATCACCCGGGGCCAGTGGCCCTGCGCTATGCCCGGGGTAAAAGTCCAATCATCGGCGACGAAAACGGCCGGGTCATACTCCGAAGCGAACGGCTTCGGCCGGGTGGCGATGCAACATTTCTGGCGGTGGGTCCGTGCCTAGCCGCCTGCCTTGAGGCGGCGGAAGCACTGGCGACCGAGGGCCTGGAGATCGGCGTTGTGGATGCCCGATGGGTAAAGCCGCTGGACACAGGCATGCTGGACACCTTGGCGGGTCGCCCCATCATCACGGCCGAAGAGAACACCCTCGTGGGCGGTTTTGGTTCGGCGGTTCTGGAATATCTGGCCGACACGGGAAGACTCGAGAATACCCCGATTCAGCGCGTGGGCCTGCCCGACACCCATGCCGTGCTGGGTTCGCGAGCGGAGCAACTGGCGGATTTCGGTCTGGATGCGCTCGGACTTGCACGGGCCGCCCGAAACCTGCTCGCCCGCCGCTGTCCGCAAACCGCGCCGTAGAGTCACTCGCCTTCGGCGGGGGCAGCAGCAGCCGTCGATGCACCCTGGGCAAGGTATTCCAGCGCGCGGAGGATCTCGGAGTTCTGGCCCTTGCCCACTTCTTCCGGCACGGCTTCCACCTCAATGTCCGGCGTGACTCCATTAAACTCGATCGGCTTGTCGCCCACGCCTGAACGACTGCGCGTGGCCATGACGACCGACGCCACCCCGGACGGAAACTTCCACACCCGTTTGGCGCTGGACGCACCCGCCGTGACCGAACCGAGGAGCTTTGCCTGGGTGGCCTGTACGATGTCGCGCGCCAGCGTCTCTCCTGCCGACATGCAGCCCGCATCAATGATCACCACCACGGGCGGCGGGATCGTTTTCAGGCATTCGATGAGCTTCATATCATAGCCACCCCCGCCATTCCCGCGCAGGTCGATGATCCAGCCCTTGGCGTTCGCATTCGATTCCAGCGCCTGCCGGAGCATCGGCTCCGTATCTTTGTCCACCGTGCGCAGATAAACGTAGCCGGTTCCGCCGGACAGCTTGCCGAATAGCGTGGAACGGTTCGTCTGTGTCAAGCCCGAGGGAAAATTGTACGTGTGGGGCCAACCGCGCGCCTCCTCGTCAGAGGTCACCTCCAGTTTCTTCTCGCCCGACTTGCCCTGAAAAACCAGGGTATGCTTCGCGCCCTTTTCGCCGCACATAGGAATCCGGTAGGCCAGCATTCGCGCCCGCTGCATGCTTGAGCAATAGCCCTTATCCCAGACAGTCTTGGCGTTTGCGTCCAGAACCTTTCGCGCATCCTCTCCGTCGATGCTGAGCAACACCATGCCCGGCGTGCAGGTGCCCTTGTACCGATCAGACATTCCCATGAGGACCACGCGATTCCCGACAGCAGGCATGAAAGCCAAACCGGGGAAATACTCAGCGGGCGGTGCGGGAATCGGCACCTTCGGATCTCTCAGTCCCATGTGCGCGTCATGCAAAGGGCGGATGGCTTCCTGAATGAGACCCAGAAAAGTGGAATCCGACCCGCACTTCTTCATCTGTTCTGAAATGCGGGTTTTGGCCGACTCCCATTCTGGGCGGTTGCCCTTCAGATCAAAGAAGGGATAAGTGCCGTCCACTTCGATGCAAAATGCGGCCCAATCGGTCTCGTATACCGATGCGGCGAATGCGCACGAAGCACCGAAACAAAACAGGAGGGTCAGGGTTGCCCACAACCCGCACCTTGTCGTTGCATGAAACCCACGGAGAAACATAATACGCCCTTTCCTAGCCCCCGTTGGGGATATGCGCCTCCGAACAAAAAACGATCACCGGAAGACAGGCAATGGATCTGAAAATTTTTGGTGCCGCAGTGCTATTCCCCCGCCTCCGCACGCAGTTGCGCCTGCATGCGCTCCACATCGCGCGGGGCAAACCGGGTGACCGCCACAAACAGCAGCAAGGCCGCCGCAACATACAGGATCGCCGAGCACGAAATGGTCATGGGTTTGCCGAGGTGCTTGGATATTGCGCCAAAGGCTGGGGGGGCCAGCACACCCGCTGCCGCCCAAGCGAAGAGGTTCATGATTCCCGCAGCCATTCCACGCGCTTCGGGGCGAATGACGTCATACACGGAAGCAAAGATGTTGGAGTCGTAAATACCCTTGCAGACGCCCCAACCGGCCAGCGCTAGAAAGGCCACAGTGGCCGTGGGGGCCTGGCCACACAAGATTACAAAGGGAATCGCGCAGGTCAAGCCGATAAGCTGCACCAGCGGACGGGCCCGCAAGGTCTTGCCGCGCGCGCGGTCCGCGCAAAGGCCCGCCGTAGGTGCCGCAATCATGCTGGCCAGTTGCAGGGGCAAGGTGGCCACGAGTCCTGCGATGAACAAGCCTTTGGTTTCGTTGCCGTAGAAGGTCTCCAGAATGAAGGTGGGCATCCAACTCAGAGTAACCGCCGCAACGCAATTCGCGAAGAAAAAGGCCATGAGGAGCAAGACAGCGGTCGGTGTGCCGAAGAACAAACGGAAAAATTCTCCCCACCCAATTTTTCGACGTGAAGAATCGCTCTTCTTGCCGGATTCGATAAGATCCGCCGCACCCCGATCCGGTTCGATGAGAAAACGCCAAAGAATCAAAGCCAATAAGATCCCCAAGGAACCAAAGAGAACAAACGGAATGCGCCATCCCATCGACTGGCCGATCAGACCGGCAATACAGGTGCCGCCGATGGTACCGATATAGACGCCAGTCTGGTTGATGCCCATCGCACGGGAACGTGTGCTCTTGCCGTGATAATCGCTCACCATGGACATGGCGGCTGGGAAATAGAAAGCCTCGCCGAGACCTTCCAAGGCCAGGAAAAGGAAGAGCATCCAAAAGCCCTGCGAGGAGGCGATGAGCATGCAGATAAGGCTCCATATCGACAGTCCGAACAGCACCGCGTTCTTGCGCTTGACCCGGTCCACGATATAGCCCGCGAAAATCGCAGCCATACCATAGGAATAGCCGAAAGCGGAAGACAACATGCCCGCCCAAGTGTCATCGAGGCTGAACAGCTCCTTGATCAACTTGAGGTTCGCGCTCAACGCCATACGGTCCGCATAATTGAAAAACGTGATGAACCACAACATGGCCACAACGAGCCATTTGTAATTCGGCCCATAGCCGGGTGGCGTGTAGCCGTCGGAACTCACTTTGCGCGCGTTGTCGTCAGGAACATGCATGAACAAGGTCTCCGGTTGTTTCTGCCTTGCGGCAGCAAGACGGTGATGCTTTTCGAACCCATCGAAACGATCGGTCGAAAAGTGGGCATCCAAACACCCATCGCCATGATAACGGATTCTTCAGGGCTTCGCAAGGCAAAGAAAGCGGGTGGTGCGCCAAGGTGCTGGGCGGTAATGGCACTCTGGGGTTTGGCTTGTGATGGAGGGTTAGCCAAAGCGGTGACTTCGTCCCCCACTCTAAATAGGGGGTACTTATGTTTGGGTGAAACTTGCGTAACTTGGCGGCTTGTGGCAGACTGAATACAGGAGGCGGGACGCTTTCGGGTTTCCCGTACTCAAACAAGGAGAAATCGTCATGGCTGAAAAGGGAAAACGCGACAAGGGCAAAAAAGAAGTGCAAAAGAAGCCCGCACTCACTTTGATGGAAAAGCGAAAGCTCAAGAACGACAAGAAGAAAGAGAAGTAGCCTTACGCCCGAGGTGGTCTCCAAGTGCGGCTGTCCGGGCGCACGCAGGTCTGTGTGTCTGTCACGGGCTTTCCCGGGGGGGAGTGTGTCTCCATTTGCCAGTCCCAAAGAAAGGGTTTTGACATGTCCATTGCCATCCTCAGCCTGTTGCTTGCCGCGTCCGTGACGCCGCCACAACCGTATGGCACCCTGCCCACGGAACGCCAGCTACAATGGCATGCGTTGGAGTTCTGCGGCTTTGTCCATTTCACGACCAACACCTTTACGGACAAGGAATGGGGGTATGGGGACGAGTCCCCGGAGATTTTCAATCCCACCGATTTTGACGCCAACCAGATTGCCGGGGTTGCGCGCGATGCAGGTATGAAGGGCCTGATCCTCACCTGCAAGCATCACGACGGTTTCTGCCTGTGGCCGTCCAAGTTCACGGATCACTCCGTGATCCAGAGTCCTTGGCGGGATGGCAAGGGCGACGTGGTGCGCGAGGTTTCTCAGGCATGCGAAAAATCGGGACTGCGCTTTGGCGTGTATCTCTCCCCGTGGGATCGCAATCATGCGGAGTACGGTCGTCCCGCCTATGTGGACTATTACCGCCAGCAGTTACGCGAGTTGCTGACGAACTACGGGCCTATCTTTGAGGTCTGGTTCGACGGGGCCAATGGCGGGGACGGCTGGTATGGCGGCGCGAAGGAAACGCGCAAGATCGATCAGTCCTCGTATTACGGCTGGGATGAGACCTGGAAAATCGTGCGCGAATTGCAGCCGCAAGCGATGATGTTCAGCGATGTCGGTCCTGATATCCGCTGGGTGGGTAATGAAAAAGGCTATGCGGGCGAACCCTGCTGGGCCACTTACACGCCGGAAGGGCGCGATGGCAAAGCCCCCTGCCCCGGACTCACACTGTATGAGAAGGGCGAAAACGGCACCCGGAACGGTACCCAATGGATACCCGCCGAGGTGGATGTGTCCATTCGCCCGGGTTGGTTCTATCATAAGAAAGAGGACGACAAGGTTCGCACGCCCGACAATCTCATGAAACTCTATTTCGAGTCTGTGGGACGCGGTGCCTCCCTGCTGCTTAACCTGCCTCCCGATCGACGCGGGCGCATCCACGAAAATGACGTGGCTTCCATGCGCGAATTCGGTCGTCGGCTCAACGGCACCTTCGCCAAAGACCTCGCGCAGGGCGCAAAGGCCTCGGCCAGCAACACGCGGGGCAATGACCCGCAGTATGCGCCGACCCGAACCTTAGACGGCGACCGGAACACCTATTGGTGCACGGACGACAGTACGCTGACCCCTGAACTCACCCTTGAGCTGGGCGGGCCCGTGCAATTCAGCGTTGTGAGCTTGCGCGAGTACCTTCCTCTGGGTCTTCGGGTGGATGAGTGGGCGGTGGATCGCTGGGAGAACGGTAAGTGGGTGGAATTTGCCCACGGCACGTCTATTGGCAATCGCCATCTGTGGCGTGGAGAACCGCTCACGACCGACAAGGTGCGCCTGCGCATCGTGAAGGCGGCCGCGTGTCCAGCCATCGCCGAGTTCGCGCTGCACCTTGAGACGAAGTAGCGTCTATTTCTTCAGTACGCGCCCGACCACATCGTGGATTTCCGAGTCGATGATTTCGACGTCCACGAAGGTGCCGGTCTTAAGCGGTGAGACGGATTCGACGAACACGCTCCCGTCAATCTCGGGGGCTTCTGAGGCCCCTCGGGCCGTGTACTGGCCGCGTTCCTCATCGTAACCTTCGATAAGCACCCGCTCGACCCTTCCAACCCGGCCCGCACACCACTCCGCAGCAATCGTGGTCTGGGTTTCCATCACGGCATTCCAGCGGCGCACTTTAGTCGCCTCCCCGACCTGTCGCGGGGCAGTGCTGGCGGCGGTGTCCTCCTCTTGCGAATACATGAACGCGCCCAAACGCTCAAAGCGCAAAGCCTCAATGTTTTCGAGCATGCAGCGATGGGCCTGGAGGGTCTCGCCGGGAAAACCGACGATAAGGGTGGTGCGCAGCGTGATGCCGGGAACCGCCGCGCGAATTTTGGCAAGGAGGCGAGGCACCGCAGTCGAGCGTGCGGGCCGCCGCATGGCCCGCAATACCGGTAGATCAAAATGCTGCAGGGGGATATCGAGATAGGGGACAATCTTCGGCTGTTCCGCCATCGTCTTCAACAATTCCGTGGTGACTCCGCCGGGATAGCAGTAGAGACAGCGAATCCAGAAATCGCCTTTGAGTGCACACAATTCATTGAGAAGCCGCACGAGGCCGTAGCCATCCTGGCGGTCCTGGCCATACACCGAGATATCCTGCGCAACCAGATTGATTTCGCGCACGCCCTGACGCAGCAGCGCCTGCGCCTCCAGCAGCAGGATGTCCGGCGCGACGCTGTGATAGCGGCCCTTCATGCGCGGTATCGAACAAAAGCTGCAACGGTGGTTGCAGCCATCGGCAATCTTGAGAAAGGCATAGGGCGCTTTATCTAGGCGACGACGCCGCATGTAGCGATAGATGTCCACCTTGGGCGTGTTCTCCACCGCGATCTTGCTCTCCGGTGCACCCTTGAGAATCATGTCCGCGAGTTGCTCGAACTGCCCCACACCCACGATGCCGTCAATTTCCGGGATCTCGCGAAGGAGATCAGCGGAGTGCCTCTGTGCGAGACACCCCGCCACGAATATGCGCTTCGGCCAGCCCTCGGCATTCTTGTTGTCAGCCAGGCCCACGATGCAATCAATGGACTGCTTTTTCGCATCGCCGATAAAACCACAGGTCGTCACGACCACGGCCTCAAGGCCTTTGAACGCCTCAGGCTCGGCGCACACTTTGCAACCCCGATCCTCAAGGATACCGGCTAGGTATTCGTTGTCCACCGTGTTCTTGTCACAGCCCAGCGTAATCAATCCAACGCGCATGAAAATCCTTCGTGCCATCCCACCCTTAGCGGTGGGATTCAGTATCAAATCAACCAAGCAGCGCAAAACACCCAAAATCCCCCCGAAGGGAGCAGCGCGAAGTACACCAAACCCTCCGTAGGGAACGGCGCAAAGTGCCCTAAACTCCCCGAAGGGAACGGCGCAAAGTGCCCTAAACTCCCCGAAGGGAACAGCGCGAAGCGCCCCAAAAATCCCCCTTTGAAGGGGGTGGCGCGGAGCGCCGGGGGATGTGGATCACCACCCACACCCCCTCACACCCATCACCTCAAGGTGCCACCTCCCGGCGGAATCGTTCCACAAAACGTTCGCCGTCCTTGGCTTCCTTCTCGACATCCACCTTGATCTGGTTGTAGGCTTCCGGACTCATCTCCGGCGTGTACTTGTCCACGGAGGGCGGGAATTGGCTGACATGCTTGGCAACGGCCTTCACCTTCTTGTCGATGATCTTCGTGATGTCCACGATGCAGTTGGGTTTGTCTGTGTAGTAATAATAGGCCATCGGAATTCGGTAGGGTTTCAGGCCTTCATCCAGCAACTGCTGCGGATAATAGAGATGCCACTCAGCGGCGATAAAGGCATCTTTCGTGATGAACGCGGCCATGCGGTGATCCGTCTTGTGCCAGCGTTCATAGTCGCTGCCGGGATCAACCGTGAAAATCGCGTCGGGTCGGTACTTCTTGATGAGGCGGGCGGCTTCACCGCGCAGGCGCTGCGGGTCGGCATACTCCAGATTGCCGTCGCCATAGCCAAACCAGACGAGGTTTTCCTTCGGAATGCCGAGTTCCGCGCACGCGGCTTCCTCTTCAACGCGGCGTATGCGTGCCAGGCGTTCGCTGGTCATTTCGAGGTCGAGCGAACCCTTGTCGTCATTGGTATATATGCCAACGATGACCTTGTTGCCGTTCGAGGTGAGCATCGACAGAATTCCCGCGCACTGCAGCGTCTCGTCATCGGGATGGGGCGTAAAAACCAGTACCGTTTTGTCTTTCCACTGCTCAATCGGCGGAGCCTCTTCGCTCCAGCTCCATTGTCCGAGAAGCAGACAAAACACACTCATCAGGCCAATCCATTTCGTTTTCATCGTGCAACCTTTCTGTGATTATTTGGTATTCCACGGTCTGTCAGGCCCGACGGGCCTGGAAGGCTCATCGAGCGTCATCCTTGGGTTCTTCTTCGCGCTTGGGAAGCATGTGATGCCGCTGTGGGCCAATCCACCCCTTCCGCCAGAAGAAGAAAAGTTGTCCCCCCGCAATGCAGGCGAGAAACAGCATGAGCGCTGGATAACCCCAGTAGGAGTGTAATTCGGGCATGTTCCACGGCGATGCGCTTGCGTCAAAGTTCATGCCGTACAAACCCGCGAGAAACGTCAGCGGGATGAATATGGTCGAGATGACAGTCAGCACCCGCATGACCTCGTTCATGCGATTGCTCACGCTGGAAAGGTAAATATCGAGCAAGCCCCCGAGAATCTCGCGGTAGCTTTCGATGAACTCCAGCACGTGCACCATGTGGTCGTGACAATCGCGCAGGAAAACCCGCGTGGCGTCCGTGAGCACGGGATGTCCATCCCGAATCAGGGTATTGATGGATTCGCGCAACGGCGATATGAGTCGGCGCAGGGCGAGCAGATCCTGTTTCATTTCGTGGATGGATGCGGCGGTGTGCGTGGAGGCCGTTTCAATGACTTCCGCCTCCAACAGTTCGATGGTATCGCTGAAGTGATCCATCACCGGATAGTAGAAGTCCACCACCAGATCCAGCACCGCATAGGCGAGAAAATCCGCGCCCATAAAACGAACGCGGCCACGCGGCACCCGCACATGGTCCCGCAGGGTATCCACAGCTTTGGACGCCTCGGGATGGAAGGTCAGCACGAGCCCCTGTTTTACAAAAAGACACAAGGGGGTGGTATGCAGCGGATGCGGTTGCGAGACCTCGTTGGCGACGATGAGCAGGAAATCTTCATAGGGTTCGATCTTCGGCGTTTGATGGCCGTGCAGCACATCTTCCAGCGCCAGCCGGTGGAAATCGAAAAGTTCTCCGAGTCGGCGCATGAGCGGCGCGCTGCCCGGGCCTTGCACATCCACCCACACCACGGGCCACTGTGTCAACAGGGAAGGGAGTGACTCGATTTCGCTAATGAGTTCCTCCTCATACCCGTCCTCGTTATAACCCATGATGGAAATCACCGGCAAGGGCGCATCGGGGTCATCAAAGAGCGCGCCCGGCGCCACACCCAGATGATGGTGGTGCGGCCGGTACGCTCGATGCGGCCTTTTCGGTTTTCGTATGTGTCGCTTCGCCATGACCACCTCCCAACAAGGGCGTTCCCAATGCATGCAGGCCTATTATCGCAGAATCAAGAGGCACATTGTCCACGCCCCCCACCCAAAAGTGGGGCAGACATTCCTGTCTGCCCATCGCCCATCACCCAACGTGGGGCAGCATTCCTGTCTGCCCATCGCCCATCACCCAACGTGGGGCAGACATTCCTGTCTGCCCTCCCCCCCCGCTATTTCTCCACCCGCAAGGAATCCCCCGGCCCAAGAAAAATCGACACCGCCCGATGCATACAATACATGCGAAACCCCGTGCCTTCATTGACCAGGATGCCACTGGAATAATCCGGTGGAATCACCGGATTCCCGGGGTACTTCGTCCAATGCAGAAGATCCGGAGAAGCCGCGACATTCATGCTCCAGCGCCTGCTGCCCTTTTCCGTGCCGGTCGCGTGGTAATAGGCGTAATAGCTGCCCTTGTATTTCACCACCTGATTGACGGCAATCATGACCTTGTCATACGCATCCGGCCCCGGCTTAATGACAGGCTCATCCTGCACATTCGTCCAAACCTTGAGATCCCGGGATGTGGCCAACCAAACGGCCAGATCATCGCGTTCATAGAGCAGCGACCATACCCCGTTTTCATAAATTACAGCCGGCGTTCCGTAGGGACCGGCCGCAATCGGCTCGCCGTTGTTTTTCCGAATATCCAGCGGCCCCTGCTCGGTCCAGTGAATGCGATCGGGGGACGTGAGCAGATGCGCGCGATCCTTCGCCCCCTCCGCGAACATGTAGTAGGTTCCGTTTTCCTTCACTACCATCATGTCCTCGGTCCATACACCGAAAAACACGGGGTTCCCCGGATATCGCTCCCAATTGATGCCGTCTTTCGAGGTGGCGTATCCGAGGCTCTTGGTGTTGCTTTCGGGCGGATTATATCCCGTGTACCACAGGTGGTAACCGTCCTCCTCGTGCAGGATCCAGCCCCGCTCCCGGATCGCCTCATCCCAGTGACCGGGTCCTGCGGCCTCAAAAACCGGGTTCTGCGCGTAAGGTTGAAAGACCACGAGTTCCTTTGGAAATGCAGGAGCGCCCGCCGCTTGTCCCAGCAACATCCCGCCCACAATCATCGCGCACACGAACATAGTCTGGTTCTCCTCACTCGATTTTTGATTCAGTTCCGCAGCACATAGACCATGGAACGTTTTTCCTTGGAGCGCACGATGACCCGGTGCTGTGCCTCGCGATACTCCCAGTCTTTCCCTTCCTCGAGCATCGCTCCGTTGCACTCAATGCCCGATGGTTTTTTCTCGGCATAAATGCGCAGAATATGCGGCGTCACCACCCCCTCCAATGTGACGGTAATTTGCGCGCCCAGCGCATCGCAGGTGGCAATCATGATGCCGGACTCATCAGGGTGATGAAGGGTGAACGAGGTCTTGCCTTTGGGATACAGGTTCCAGACAACCTGACCCTCCCAGTCGTTTTGTCCGATGCCGGTGTATTCGCGCGAAATCCGCATGGGGATAACCGCGCCTTCGCGCACATAGACCGGAAATTCCTGCAGGGAAAAGTCCCGCGTCAGCACCGTTGGCCCGCTGATCAGTTCGCGGTCGTCGAAGAGATAGCGCCACTCCCCCTCGGGCAAATGCACGGTGCGTTGCGTTCCCGGTTCGTGGAAGGGCGCGACGAGAAAGTCATTGCCGAAGAGATAGTGATAGTCGCCTCCCTTCAGCGGGCGCATGAGCGGCCTGGCCCCTTCGTGCGCTTCCACGCCATGGCTGTACATGTACGGCACGAGCTCCGTGTGCAACCACGAGAATTTCCGGATGACGGACAGTTCTTCCGGACTTCGGAAGCTCATGCGTCGTTCGCCGTGGCCACCGTTGAGGAAGAGTCCGCAAAACGTGGAGAATTGCGCCCAGCGTATGTAAATCTCCGGCGGAATCGGCTCCGCGCCGTGATACCCCGCCACATCCGAACCGATGACGTTGTAGCCGAGTTCCGCGCTGCGCAAGATGCACTTCAAGGCCCGTTCCAACCCCCGATCGGCATCGTTCCAGGTGTGCTGGTTGTCCCCCACCCAGGTCACGGGTGCCGAGTCAATTGGCGCATAGCCCTCAGGATGCGACCACGGCATGGGACTATCGATGGACCGCGCCAGCGTGATGAATTCCGGGTTTTTCTCAAGGCCGTGGTGGTATTCGTCCCGGTAATAGTGATCCGCATAGCGGCGGCTGCTCATCCACCCCTCGTGGGTGCGCACATAGGGAAACGGAATTTTCCCCAGCCACGACAGGGCATAGGGGTCAGTGCCGTCCAGTTTCCAGCCGTCAACCCCCCATTCCAATACCTGATTCTGCATGCCCCGCCACCACTTAATCGCCTCGGGATTGGCGTAGTCGATGGAACCGCCGCGACCCTTCCACCATTTTACTTTTTCTCCGTAATTGATGAGGAAGCCTTGGTCGGCCGCGCTTTGAAACCACGCCGAATCTTCCGATTTGGCCGTGTCTTTGCTCTCGCTGTTCACCATGCTTGTCATCCACAGCACGACCCGATAGCCATCGTCCTGCAGCCCCCGGAAAAAGGCACCGGGATCAGGAAAGCGCTGCTGGTCAACCTCGAAATCGTTGTATCGGGTGGACCACGGGCTGTCAATCAAGACGGTGCGCACGGGGAAATCGTTCTTCTTGTAGTCCTCAAGCAACTCTCGGGTGGAAGCCGCCGTGTTTGCGTCGTCCTCCCAGACCCAGCATTCCAAAGCCCAGGCCGGTGTGATTGGCGGCGCGCCATGCCGCTCGGCGTTGAACGGCAGGCCCCAAAAGGGATACAAGACCCACCCCCACGCACCAAGTGCCAGCACAACCAATCCCGCCAACAACCACTTCGTCTTGCGCAGACGGCCTCGCATCATCATTTGCTTTCCTTATCTCACCGCCGGAAGTTCCACTGGGGATCCCGGTATTTTTCAGTGGCCAGGGTTTGGGTGCGGGCCATCAGGGCCGGTTCAACGATCGCCCCAGCGTCCAAAGGCGCAAACGCTACGATGATCGCCGCTTTGATTTCATTGGGATCGCAGGGCAGAACCGTGACAAAATCGCGATGGCCCCGATCGCCACGATAGGCGGGACGTTCTGCCGGTTCGCGCAGATAGCGCTCCAGCGCATCGTGATCCATGCGATACAGCAGCGTGCCGTGATGCAGGAGAGCGTCCTTGGTGCGACGTTGCGCGTTGCCCGAGACCTTGCGCCCGTCCAAGGCGAGGTCACAAATTCCCTGATGCGCCAGGTTGATCCCGCACGCTGCGAATGCATTGCCGACCTTGCCGAGGATATGCGTGTACGAAGCCTGCAACCCCCGCAATACCGGAAACAGCTCGAATGGCAGGGCGAGTGCATAATTCAACGACCCTTGCCCCTGCAACACGCAACCGCCCGCGCTGCAACGACGCAGCACCGCTACGCCATCTTCCGAACAATGCGTCAGATGAGCCTCTTGCGCGGCGACCTGAGACACCCCGAGCGTCACAAAAGAAACAGGACTCTCCCAAAACCGCAGCCATCCCCCACAACCCGGCTGCCCGGCCGATTCCAGCAGGGCTTCGTCCAGCGCCAGATTTTCCGCAGGCTCCGCCATCGACCTATCAAGAAGGCGAATCATGACCGTTGAACCACATGCGGGGATCGTCGAAAATCAATCCGCATTATCCAGGCAATACAGGCGGTAGGCGCGGACATCCATGAGGTCTTCCACATCACTGGGGTTCACCCCCTCCATCTTGAAGAACCAGCCGTTGCCATACGGATCCTGATTCACCTTTTCGGGCGAGTCCTCTATGACGTGGTTGATTTCCACGACGCGGCCGGAAACCGGCGCATACACGTCGCGTTCCTCCATCACAGACTCCACCAACCCCGCGTCCTCGCCCGCATGCAGGTCTCGCCCCTCCTCGGGCAATTCGACATAGGTGATACTGCCGAGTTGTTCCTCGGCGAAGTCCGTGATTCCCACCACGTAAAGTCCGTCCTGTTCTCCGATCCATTCGTGGTCTTCGGTATACCTCAAGCGCTCGGGATTCATGGTAGCTTGTATCCTTCTCTTTCATGCCAGCGTTATTCTAGGGACTCACGCGCCAACCCTATGGGTGCAATTATAACCTAAACGCGCGGAAAGTTCTTCTCTTCTGGCGTTTTTTTTTGAGACCGGCAAAATCCGGGTTTTGCAACGCCGTACGGCCGATAGACCTCAGCCTTTCTCCATTCATCCACTCCCTGCTTTTTTCTGCAATTTTCATTTTATCCTTGACGTAATCCCACTTTGGGCGGTATAGTATGATAGGTGAACTTTTGGGGTCGTGTGTTCCATTGTTTTCGCCCCCGGATGGATCTTGCACCGCAAAGAGACAACTATTTGGAGCCATCATTATGCGTTTTTCGGCTTTTTTCTTAACAAAATTTTTGTCTGTCCGTAGCGGTCGGCTTGCACGGCGGGAGTGGTGGCTGCTGCTCTTGATCTTGCTCTGCGGTATTTGCCCGGTGGCAAAAGCGCAGATTACCTTGTTCAGCATCGACGATTTACAGAAGATCGGGAAGGATCCAGCCTATCCACTGAATGCGAATTATTCGCTAAATAACAATATAGACGCAAGTCCAACCGCCACCTGGAACGCCGGGGCTGGCTTTGCCCCCATTGGCTCTTTGGTCGAACCCTTTACGGGACAGCTTGATGGACGAGGATACCGTATCACTGGATTGGTGATTAACCGACCCTCTGAATCGTATGTGGGGCTTTTCGGAGTAATAGGCGACGGGGGAGGTGTGCGCTTACTGGGGCTTGATGGTGGCTCGGTCTCAGGCAGCGACTATGTTGGCGGACTGGCCGGTAGCAACAGTGGAACCTTGGAAGCTTGTTTTACCGCCGTAGCCGTGTGGGCAGACGCCCCAACCTCTCAGTCGGGTGGCTTAGTCGGTCAAAATTATCTCGGGGGGGTTGAGAACTGTTATTCGATAGGGGCGGTGTATGGAAACGACTATGTCGGTGGATTGATTGGGTGGAACAATTCCGGCGCAGTGGTAAACTGCTATGCCACCGGGCTGGTGACGGGCTCACTCAATGGTTCGGGCGGGTTGATCGGGGCGACTTCGGGCGGCATATTTCTTGAGTCCTATTGGAATGCAGAAACAAGCCACCAAACCGTATCGGCGGGGGGGCTGGGGCTCAACGATGCGAGCATGAGAGATATAAGCACCTTTTATGCTTGGGATTTCACTACGGTGTGGGCGATGGCACCGGGCGGGTATCCCTATTTGAAGGTACAGGACCCGCTTGCAATCCCGATTAGCGGTGGTTGGATACGCACAACGCCTGTCAAGCTGCTGGGGGAAACCGACGCGCTCGATATCTATTACTATGGCGACAGCGACCTCACCGGCATTTCCAACTATCTGGTATCCTGGATTTCTGACCCCAACGCGCCGGACTGGTGGAAACCCTGGGCCTTCGGTACCTTCACGAAATTCGCCAACACGGTGGGCGCGGTATCCGCCACTGCCACCGTCACCATCAAGGGTACCTATGAAACCGGCGCGTATTTCCCGCTTGATCCGAGTTCCTATTTCACGAATTCCGTCGACTTCGATCTGAGTACGGTCGCTGCCAACGTGATCGCCATTAACGCGGTCTACACCGATGTCGTATCAGCCTACACGCCAGGTCAATACACGAAGACGACCGCGCATCTGGCTGATCTCGCGCCCATTGAGGGTGAAGGCGAAATCGTCTGGCAAAGTGAACCGGTGGATCGCTTGGTTGCGTATGCGAATAATTCAATGCTCACCGGCCTGGTCACCAAGCCCGGTGCCACCGCCATTCGGCTACACTTCTCCCAACTCAACGTCGAAGCGTGTTGCGACTCTCTTTTGAGCACGGCAGGGGATTTCTGGCAGGGGAGCTTCATCGACGTGACCAGTCTGGCGGCGATTGGTGATTCCTTTGGCCTGTCGCTGAGCAGTGACGACAGCACGACTGGATCCTTCACCATCGACCGGGTGGACTATCAGGGCCCGGGGACAGAACCCGCCGTTTTTTCGGGAGCCCTTTTCGGGGCATGTGATGGATTTCCGGTGAGCTTCCCGGATCCCGTCCTGGAGGCTGAGATTCGGCTCCAGACCGCGAACCCCACGGAGCCGATTTGTCCGGCGTCCCTGCTGAGCATCATCAGCCTTTCCCTCGACAATAGTGGCGTCACCGATCTGACGGGCCTTGAATATTGCATTAACTTGTCCAATCTGCACCTGTATGGGAACAGCATCGCGAACCTCGGGCCGCTGCAGGGCCTTTCCTCGTTGACCATGGTGGACGTATCCTGCAACCCGTTGAATTTGTACAGTAGAAATGACGTGATTCCGGCACTCGTGGGCAGTGGCGTCCTTGTGAACTGGTGGCCCTGCCCGATCGATTGCACCGTTATCCAACCCGATGTGGAAGAAGCTGGGGCGTTGCAGGGCACCTGGTCTGCGGAATGGTATGACCAGATGACCCCGATCCGGGTGAATCTGTGTTTCTGCGGGGATCAATTTACGCTTCTCGCGCAGGTCGGTGAAAGCACCACCAAGGGGCGCGGCAACTTTACCGCAGATTGGGTCTCCGAAGTCGACCGGATGCTGTGCCTTCAAACAGTGGAGATTATGAACAGTGACGGCATCTGGGTACCCGGGGAGGTGACGAACGAAGCCAGCTTTTATGCAATAAACGGGAATACGCTGCGCCTTTCCTCATGGCCCACGAGCGAGGGCCTCACGCGAACCAGTTTGTCATGCGATTGTAACCCTGAGAATGGACCTTCGGGGGGATGGATCCGGGTGGATAACTCAACGGCCAAGATTCTTGGGCAGACTGATGCCCTTGATATTTATTACTATGGCGACAGTGACTTGACCGGGGTGCCCAATCAGATGATTTCCTGGGTTTCGGATCCCACGAACGCCGATTGGTGGGTGCCACGGGCCTTTGGGGGATTCCGTAATTTTACCAACGGTCTGGCTGCATCGTCCACCCTTGCTGAAGTCACCGTGCTGGGCTTGTATGAAGTAGCGGACATATACATCCCCTTGGATGAAACCGCCGCGTTCCCCAACACGGTAGATTTCGATCTCAGTACTCTTTCCTCCAATCTGCTCACCATCAATTCCGTGTACACGCAAACGTTGTCCGTATATGCGCCCGGCACCTACCTCAAGTCGGGTGACCACATCGCCAATCAAGCCCCCAACGATGGCATTGTCTTTCCCGACCCGAACCTTGAAGCGGGCCTCCGACAAGCGCTGTACATAATCGGCCCGATTTATCCCGCAGACTTGGCTACCCTCACCTCCCTCGACCTGTCTGAATGGAGCATCTACGACCTTACGGGTCTCGAGTATGCGATAAACCTCACCCAGTTGAATCTTGAGTACAACGATATCACCGACTTGACGCCGCTGTCGGGGATGACCGCCCTCCAATACCTCTACTTGTACTCGAACCAGGTAAGCGATCTTGCGCCCGTGTCCAACTTGGTGAACCTCGTCGATCTCGATGTCGATTCCAATCTAGTCTACGACCTAAGCCCCCTGTCCGGACTTGTAAGTCTGTATTACTTGAGTCTGCATTCCAACAACATCAGCGACCTGAGTCCGTTGAGTGGATTGTTCAATCTCAGAGACCTTGATATTGAGGGCAATTCCGTCTCGAATCTCGGCCCGCTGGCCACCTTGTATAATCTGGAGTATCTATATGCGGAATCGAATCAAATCTCGGACCTCATGCCGCTTGTGGGCCTGTATAGCATCTACGAGTTTGACTTGTGTTACAACCCCATCACTGACCTCAGTCCGCTGCTCTCCAGCGAGGGACTGGGTGCCGAGGATTCTGTGTATGTGTATGGTAGCCCACTGAGTCAGCTCTCATGCTGCTCGTATATTCCCGCACTCGAATGGCGGGGGGTCAATGTGGGATCGGACTGCGCGCCGTGCGAAGGGGAAGGCGAGGCGGGTTGTACCTCCCCCTCTGTTGCCCAAGTCCCCAGTCCCGCCAATGGCACGTTGGACGTGCCCGCGAACACCATCCTGCGCTGGAGTGCGTGGGCCGCTGAAAAAAGCGGCGATATTTCCGCAAGTACACCCGCGAACGAAACATCCTTCACGCAGTACTGCGCAGCGCATCAGGTATCCGCAGGCGATGTCGAGCGCGTCTCGGCTGCAGTTGCGGCAGACCGGACGCCTTGCGCCCCCGGCGAGACCACCCCGACCGTGGCCAAACTCGGTGCAGCCAAAACAGGTAGTTCGCTGTCGTCTTTCTTCTCAGCGACAGGCCGACTCTTTATCTCTGCCGATGGTGCCGGATCGAACGATGTCAGCCATGTCGCAGAAGTGGAAAAGCCCAACGCCTCCGCCACCGTGCGTGCCGCCTATGTGCTCGTCGCCTCCGTGGGTCAGAGCGCAGTACCCATCGCGGATAATGAGGTGACGATCTCCCCGCCAACGGTTGGCATTACATGGAACTCATCGACTCCGAGCACTATCGGCTCGTACAATTATCTTGCCGACCTCACCAGCACACTCAAGCCTATCGTGGATGCGGCACCCCCCGGTCGCATTCCTTTCACCTTCACGGAAGCCAACACCTACAACGTGGACGGCGAGATTCTGGTGGTCGTGTTTGACGATCCTCTTCAGTTGGCCGACCGCACACTCATCCTGCTCTTCGGTGCGCAGGATGTGTTCGGAGATGCCTTTAAGATCACGCTCGCCGAGCCCATCAATTCGGCCATGCCTGGTGCCATGGCTGACATGGGCTTGGGAATCTCTTACAGCTACCAGTGCCCGAGCACGCAATACAGTATCGTGGACGTGCAGGGTGTGCGCTTGTCCACTTCGGCAGGCGGTCAGGACGATGGCGTCTGCTCCGACGGCGGTCTCATAACGGTTGGCGGACTGGATGATACCAACGCGAACCCGGTCGACCCAAATATGATCGGCGATGCAGACACACGCTACGATGATGAGTTGTACAGTCTCCTGCCGGTGCTGAGTCCCACCGATACCACCATCACGGTTAGCACATCCAACCCCTCCACAAATGACAATATTTTCTTCGGGTATTTCGTGCTTTCCGGAACCGCGCTACTCGGCGAGGGCATCATATTGGGCCCGTCCTCCTCCGTTCGCCAAGTCGGCTCGAATCATACCGTCAATGCGGTCATCGCAGATGCCCTTGGGGCCCCGGCGGTCAGTCAATTCATCAACTTCCAGGTGATTGCCGGATCCAATGCCGGCCTGAGCAATTCGGTAATGACCGACAGTTCCGGTAGGGCCAGCTTCACCTACTCCGACGAGGGTGGTGCGGGATTGGACAGCATCCGTGCTTCCTTTATCGGTGGCAATGAAGCCTTGGTCTACTCCAATGTCGCCACGGTGCGTTGGACGGAGTGCGCCCCCGTTTTCGACGTGTATGTCAACGGTGCCCTCAAATGTCAGGGTACCGATTCGCTGGAGTGTGACCCCGGGCCACTCACGCCGGGTATGTATTACCGCTGGCAGGTGGTCGCCCGGACCAGCGGGGGCGAAACGTGGGGTCCCGTGTGGGGTTTCACGACCCAATGCTCAAGCGGGAACTCCGAGGCCTGTCTGTCTGCTTGTGAAAACTCCAGCGGGGGCATCGACAGCGACCATGACGGATTGAGCGACTGCAAGGAAACCTTTGCGTGGGGCACCGATCCCAAAAACAACGACTCGGACGGCGACGGGATGCCCGATGGCTACGAAGTGAGTTATGAATTCAATCCGCTCGTCAATGATGCCGGTCTTGATGCGGATGGCGACGGATTGTCGAATCTGGATGAATACCTCCAAGGTTCCAAGCCCGACGATGCAATGAGTCCCGTGCCCGTACTCTTTGTCGACGCAGTCGCGGGTATGGATGGAGACGGACGGGGCGGACTCGACAATCCCTACCAGACCATCCAGTTCGCGATCGGAAAAGCCGCACAATCCGCCAGTCCGGTGCGCATTTTGGTGCGTCCCGGCACCTATGCGGAGAACGTGGTGCTGAGCCCCTACGTGACACTCGCGCAAGTTTCCGGCGAAGCCAAGATCCTAGGAACCCTGACCGGCGCGGCCAATTGCACGGTCGACGGCCTCACCATCGCGGCTGCTGATGCAAGCTCCCCGCTGGTGACGCTGGCGGATGTGGCCATGATCCTCCGCAACACAAAACTAGACGGCGGACTGTTTGTACCTGAGACCGGCGTTGAAGTGTCGGGTTCTGCGCCCAAGAACACCGTGCTGGAGAAGGTGACCTTTAGTAACTTCGCGACCTGCCTGCGCATCAAAGGTTCAATCCCAAAAGTACGCCGCTGCATCTTCGAACACTTCTCAAAGACAGGCATCGAGATCGAGGCCTCCGCCGCGAAGGCAGGTGACACCGGCGGCCTAGGCGACATAACCTCGGCGGCCAGCGGATGGAACACCTTCCGATTTGACGCAAAGTCCGAGGGGGAATTGGCGGTAATCAATGACACCGACAGCGATTTCAAAATGCAGAACAACGACTGGGGCGTCTACACCTACGACGAAATCCAGCTCAGGATTAAGATGAAGGATGAGGAACAGGTTGTGAAGGAGGAAGATGTCCAGCCTTTCCTCGAGAAAAATGCGGGTATTCTCGCCGGGGCCATCTATTGTGCTGTGGTCGATGCCAAAAGTCTCAAACGCCTCACCACCGCATCCGTCCAGCTTGCACCCGGTTCCTATTCCGCCCTCACGGAAAACGAGAACGGCGTATACGCCTTTCCTGCCGTGGGCGCGGGTGTCTACAGCCTCACCGTGAACGCCACCACGTTTGTGGCCGTGACTTCCCCGGTGAATGTGGACGACGGGGCGCAGGCCACTATCACGGTTGCGCTCACCGAGAAGCTGTTGAACGAAGGCGAGACTGTGCACGAAGGCGAGACTGTGCACGAAGGCGAGACTGTGCACGAAGGCGAGACTGTGCACGAAGGCGAGACTGTGCACGAAGGCGAGACTGTGCACGAAGGCGAGGGCGAAGGGGAACCGGCCAAGGCGCGTCGTTTCCTGTGGTGCGGTGCGGGTGATGAAGACATGGCCTCCTTCCCGGGCGACATGCTCTGGCTGGCCACTATCACAATGATCCTGCTGCTGATCCAATGGAGCGTCCAGCGCCGGGCGGGTAAGCAGCGCTGAGCGAAGCGGCGAAAGTCCCTCGAATACACTCGAGGCCCATGACGGAAACGTCATGGGCCTCGTTCTTTTTCATCGGTAAACCCAAAGGGGTTCTTAGACCTCTCCCTCCTCGCGGGGGGTGGTCCACAGGGTGAGATTGGTGAGGTCACGGGGTTCCTTCTCGAAGATGGACGAGACGAGGAACGCAATTATGAACATGAACAAATGGCAGAAAAGGCCGACGTAGTAGATGTGGATGGGGCGCGCAAGGAAGCCGGAAATCCCTTCCGGAATACCCAGAGCCATGTAGGTATCCGGCGTGATCCATTTCCATTCGCTGGCCGCCATGTACATCGAAAATGAGACCGTACACGCGATGGCCACGCCCACCGACTTCGCGCCGCCGCGCTTGGTCAGGAAACCCAGCAAATACAGACCGAGAATACCGCCCCCCAAGAGTGAACCCAGCTTGGTGATGAGATCCTGCAGGGTGGAATTATTGAGCACCAAGAACATGGTCGCGCCACCCATCATGAGCAAGCAACTCCCGAAGGAAATCACCCGCGCCGCGAAGACGTAGTGACGCTCGTCGCGATTCTTGGCGATAAACGGCTTGTAGATATCCGTGATGGAGATCGCGGAAATCGCGTTAACACTGGAAGCTGAGGCGGACATAGCCGCCGCGAGAATACCGGTGATTACGATGCCCGCCAGACCGGTCGGAATCGCCTTCACGCAAAAATAGGGGAGGATTTCCTCGGCCTTCATGCCGCCCGTGCCCGCGAGAATGGCTGCCGCCTTGGGATCAGGATGTTGCTGGAAATAGACGAAGAGGCAGGTGCCGAGAAACATGAAGAAGGTCCACGCCGGAACGCTGAGGCAGCAGCAGATCCAGATCGAACGCGTCGCCTCTTTCGGATTCTTCGCGGAAACGTATTTCTGAATCACGTTCTGGTTCGCACTGTACTCAAAAAGCCACGCGGCCAGACCGTTCACGAACATCAACAAAATCGCCTTGTCTCGAAGCGAGAACCACGGAGCCGGCACGAGCTGTTTCGTGACCACTCCTGTCACCGCATCCTTCACATCCGCCAAGTCGCCCAACATGAACTTGTGGTTTTCCATTGCGACCTTGTACACCGTCCCAAGTCCGCCATCGATGCCGTGAATTACGGTAATGATGCACGTGATGGCGCCAAACCAAAGCAGAAAGGCCTGCACAAACTGCGTCCATACGATCGCCTTGAAACCGCCGAGCGTGGTATAGGTGCCGATCACAATACCGCCGATCACAATACAAATGAGCGGTTCCTGACCGGTCATCTGCCTGAACACGAGCGAAACAAGATAAAGAATCGTGGCAATCCGCATCACCTGTCCAAATACCACCACGGTGGACACATAGGTGCGCACGCCCGATCCAAAGCGCCCCTCCAGGTACTCATACGCCGAGGTACACCGACTCCGGCGAAAAAATGGAAGGAAAATTCTGGAGGCGAGGAAAATGCCGAACGGCAACATGAAAGCAGGCAGAAGCCGCAGATACGCCGTCTTGTACGCGTCCGCCGGATAGGCCACCACCGTCACCGAACTGATCGACGTCGCAAACATCGCCACCCCCAGCAACCATGACGGAAACGATCGGTTGCCGAGAAAGTAACCCTCCGTCGACTTGTTCATTCGCGCGAAAATCGGCCCCACCGAGGCCATCGCCACAAAGTACACGATGAGAATACACCAGTCGAGCGTTCCGAATTGCGTGGACATGTTTCCGTCTCCGTTTTCGATTGGGATCCAACTTGGCTGCTAATAATGCAGTCGGCAGTATAGCCGAGCCATTCACAAAGTTCCAACAATCGCCATGAGGGTCGTTGGACACCCATTCTGGTCTGACAATCCTGGCCCACTTGATGCCCACCATGGCGACAGGGTACTGTGTGCGCGGTAAGAGGAGTATCGAATCATGACCATGGATCGCCGGGAATTTCTGAAGTATGCCGGTGCGCTGGCGCTCGCCGGGACTAGCCCGATGCAACAAGCCTGGACGGAAGGCGTATCGAAGAACCAACGCCCGAATATTATCGTCGTCCTGACCGACGACCTGGGCTATTCCGATGTGGGTTGTTTCGGAACGACGCTCTACGAAACGCCGAACATCGATCGGCTGGCCGCCTCGGGCATGCGCTTCACTCAGGCCTACGCCGCCTGTCCCGTGTGCTCGCCGACCCGCGCCAGCATCATGACCGGCAAGTATCCCGCGCGCCTCAAACTCACCGATTACCTCAAGGGGGCAAAGAGTCCCGAAGATTCGCCACTGCGCCCCGCGCCCTATGCCGATGCGCTCGCGCTGGAAGAAGTGACGGTAGCCGAACTCCTGCGTGGCGCGGGTTACACCACGGGCCACGTGGGCAAGTGGCATCTGGGTGGCAAGGGATATTGGCCGGAAGACCAGGGTTTTGATTTCAATGCGGGCGGTTGCGCCATCGGCCAGCCCAAGAGTTATTTCTGGCCGCAATGGGGAGAAAATCCCCCGATAGAGGGCACCTCAGAAGGGCAATACTTAGCCGACCGCCTCACGGATATTGCCTGCGGTTTCATCGAGAAGAATCGGGAGCGTCCGTTCTTCCTCAACTTCTGTCACTATTCCGTGCACATGCCCCTTGAAGCGAAGCCCGACAAAGTGGCGAAGTACGAGGCGAAGCTGGAAGCCCATCCGCCACAGCCCGGCGGGCAGGCCAACGCGGTTTATGCCGCCATGGTGGAGTCTGTAGACGAGAGCATCGGGCGGCTCATGGAAACCTTGCAGCGCTGCGGCATCGCGGATAAGACCTTGGTGCTGTTCTTCTCCGACAACGGCGGGCTGTCTTCGCTGGAAGGCAACCAGAAATTTGTCCCGCCCACCTCCAACGCGCCTCTGCGCGCGGGCAAGGGCTATCTGTACGAAGGCGGAATTCGCGAGCCACTCATCGTGTCATGGCCGTCGGTAATCAACCCGGGCGGCGTCTGCGACACCCCGGTTTGCAGCATCGACTTCCTGCCGACTTTCAGCGCGATAGGCGGGGTCGATCCTGAAAAGGGCGGGGTCCATGATCTCGACGGCCGGAACCTCGGCGGCTTATTGCGCGATCCTCATGCCACCTTCGGTCGAGACGCGCTCTATTGGCACTTCCCCCATTTCTCGAATTCGGGGGGCCGTCCCGCCGGGGCGGTGCGCGCTGGAGACTGGAAACTCATCGAGTTCTACGAAACCGGGCAGCTTGAGTTGTACAACCTCAAGGAAGATCTCAGTGAGGTACACAACCTCGCCGAGGCCGAGCCCGACCGCACCCACCAGATGCTCGAACAATTGCGACGATGGCGGAAGGAAGTGGACGCCAACATGCCGCTGCCCAATCCGGCACCGGTGAAGCACAAATAACCGACCCTGAAAGCCGCTCAATGCACAAAATCGAAATATCCCTTCGAAAGAATGAGACCTTCGGGGTGTTGCTGTGCCTGGCCTTAGCGGTTATCTTGCGGGGTTATACCATCAACGCCCGTAGCCTCGAATATGACGAGGCCCAGACGCTGGCGTTTGCATCGCTGCCTGTTTACGAGGGCTTGGACGCCGTAGCGCACTTGGATGTGCATCCACCCCTCTACTATCTCCAACTCCACAGTTGGATGGCTTTGTTCGGAGACACCGATGCAAGCACACGGGGCAACAGTGTCTTCTGGGGAATGCTCGGGGTATGGATGGTCTACATTGCCGTCCGCCGGATCTTTGAAGGGCGCGGCGTGGCCTTGACGGCGGCCCTGTTGTTCGCGGCGGCTCCGCTTGCCGTGCGCTACGGTCAGCAGGCCCGCATGTATGCGCTGATGATGACCTTGGTCGTGGCGATATGGCTGAGTCTGCATGCGTTTTTTCACCGGGACGAAAGGCGGATTTGGCTCCTGTCCGGTGTAGTGGCCGTGGCCCTCTGCGTGCTGATGGGCTACGCGCATGGAACCGGTTTTCTAATTTTCGGGTCAACAGCCGTTTTCGCCTGCTTGACGCTCCTGCACATGCCTTCCCGATGGCCGCGATTTTTGCTCTGGTGCGTTTTTCAGACGGTGGGCATGATCCTCTTGATACCGTGGCTGCGACATGCCAGCGGCCTGGGAGCCGGTCATGCTGTAGTGCCCACTTTTGCGGATATTAACCAAACCCTCGGCGCGTTGCTCCTAGGAAATCAAGGCGGGGTGCCTGCGAGGATCGGGTGGATTCTGGCCATCCTGCTCATAAGTTCCGCATGGATCTTATTGAGACCCCAGCGCGGCCCGGCGGGGAACATGGCACTTTCCTTCATCGTGACTCCGCTCTTGTTCTGCATCCTCCTCAGTTATGTCAGCAAGCCCGTCTGGCTCGAACGCACGGTGTCGTGGACCGTTCCATTTTTATGCGTATTGATTGCCCTGCTAATCGGTCGCCTTGTAGAGTGCACGAATAGCCGGGTGCTGGCCGCGCTGGCCATTATCACGACCGGATGTCTGATCGCACTCTGCGTCCGACAGCAGCGCTATCTGCCCGACTACGGCTACCGGGAAGCTACCGCCTATGTACACGAACAAGCACAGCCCGGCGATATTGTTTTGGTTCCCGGCCGCCACATCTGGGCCTGGGCGCATTACCTGCCGGGGAAAACCCCGCTCGACCCCTCGAAAACGGTTCGTCTGAACGCGCCAGGGGAGGTGCAGGTCGTGTCCAGCCTCAAGCAAAGCGAGTGCCTGCCAAACCGCACCTACTGGATCATGTCCGAGACCTCACGCGACTTCAAAGATACCGGTATCTTCGAAAATATCCTGAACAAAGACCCCGCCTCCCAAAACAGCGCGAAACGATTCGGACGGATTACAGTGGCACGAATCGAAGTCCGATAACCAATAACCCAAGAAGGGCGAAACAAAAACATTCATCGCCTATATAATGCCCTGTTTCGCCCCTTCAGGGCGTGGCTCTATTTCACGATCCCCCGCGTCTTCAACCAAGCCATGCAATGGGAAGGCCAGGTGGATAACACTGGGTCGTTGATGCCCATGCCGAAACCGTGGGGGCCTTTTTCGAAGATGTGCATTTCGGCGGGCACGCCCGCTGCTTTCAGCGCTTGAAAGAAGGATATGCTGTTTTGGGCGGGGACGCCGTCATCTTCCCATGAACTGACAATGAACGCGGGCGGGGTGTCTTTGGTGGCGGTTTTCTCTGGAGACACCGATCGCGCAAGCGCTTCGGGCGCATCCGGACCAATTAGATTATTGCGCGACCCTTTATGCCCGAAGTCTTCCGTCATCGTGATCACTGGGTAGATGAGCACGAGGTAATCGGGGCGGGAACTGGCGCGATCAATGGGATCGGTCGCCTGCGGATTTCCGGCGTCGTACATGGTGCCAGTGGTGGCCGTCAGATGGCCTCCTGCGGAAAATCCGAGGATACCGATGCGATTGGGATCGACTTTCCATTCCTCCGCGCGGGTGCGCACCGTGCGGATGGCACGCTGGGCATCACCGAGAGGAATCGGGTGATGGTAATTGGGCGCATGGCGATAAGTGAGCACAAAGGCGGCCACGCCTTGCGAAGCAAACCACTGCGCGACATCGCGTCCCTCAAAATCCCAGGCGAGTCCGCCATAACCGCCACCAGGACATACGATAATGGCCGCACCCGTCGCAAATCGCGGCGAGGCGGGAAAACAATCGATTCTGGGGGTATGCCCATCCCCCTCGCCCACCGCACCAGGCGCGGCACCGGTCCACAGCGGCATGGGACCCGAAGGTTGAGGCGCGGCACCCGCCACCGTTGCACAAACCATCATCGCGACAACTCCTACTCTAAAAATAACAGACATGACTTCAATCCTTTTCCCACTGGGGTTCCAATTCGATATACAGGGTATGGATACCACGACGAACTTTCAAAGTGATCGCGACCGGATGCTTCACGCCTATGTCCTTCATCACACCCTCCATCACCTCGACATTATGAACCGCTTGTCCGTTCACCTCGAGGATCAAGTCGGCCGCATTGAGCATGCCAAGCGATGCCCAGCCACCGGGATTAACCTGATCCACCAGTACGCCAAGCTGGTCATCCTTCCATTGTTCCGTGGCCTTATCAAAGAATGTGATATCGCGCACGGTGAATTCAAAATTGTCGTCGCGGTACTTTTTCATTTCGCGTTCAAGTTCCGGCGCACGCACGAGTTCCACAGGCACCTTCAGGTTTTCCGCCTCACGGCGCACGCTCAACTCCACCTTCGTGCCCACGGGATACTGGCGGATGAGCGCGGGCAATTCCTCGTAGTGTTCGGGTGCGGACGCGGTCAGGGGCTCGCTGTCGACGGCCAGAATCAGGTCGCCGACTTTCAAGCCCGCCTTTTCAGCACTGCTCCCCGCAAAAACGCGGGTGACCCGGAAGCCCTTGATGTCGCCACCTAGATGCTCGGCAATGTCTCGCGTGATGACTTGGGTTTCCACCGGCAACCAGGCCTTCTTGACCTCCAGGCCGGGATCAGTCAAGTCGGTCACCCCCACTTTCACCACCGTCACAAATTGCCCCGTCTTGCGTTCGAAACCCGTCAATACGGGGACAGTGCCATCGGCCACTTTCGTCTTGATCTCGAGCGTGGCGGCCTTGATGTCGGCCACGCTCTTGATGGGCTTGCCGTCCACGGAAACCAGCACATCGTCCGGCGAAATCGCGGGTTTCGACGCGCCTGCAGGGCCACCCGGTCGCACCGAGGTAACCAGAACGCCATCGGTATTGGGACGCTTCATTTCCTTCGCGATGATATACGAGAGGTCGCGAACGGTCAGCCCCCATTCCTTCAATTCGTATTCCTTAAGCTCATGCGGGGCACGCTCGATGGGGGTAACGGTCAGTTTGGTTTCCGCGCCGCCCCGGATGACCGTCAGCTCGACCGGCTGCCCGATGGGCAGGGTCGAAGTACGGCGGTTGAAATCCGGCAGCTGCTCTTCGAATTGCACGTCCACGGGCTCGCCCGCAAGACTCAGCAGCACATCACCCGATTGCAGCCCGGCCTGTTGCGCCGGAGAGTCGGGAAGCACACCGCCCACGAGAACACCCTTGGATTGTCCAGCGTCGTGCTTTAGCCGGGGTTGCACCTCAATCCCAAGCCATGCGCGCCGAACCTTGCCGCTTGCCATCAGTTCACCCGCGACTTCCCGCGCGAGATTTCCCGGAATGGCCCCGCTCAACCCGAGCGCAATTTCGTTGATGCCAATGATCGCACCTTTGATATCGACAAGCGGGCCACCGGAATTTCCGCCGTAAATGGCGGCGTCATGACCCAGCCAGCGCACCAGCGCACCCACATTTTCCCCGTCCTGCCGCATGCCGCCATAGCGTTGAATCCATTCCGGCATGATCATTTCGGTGTTGCTCACAATGCCCAGCGTCACCGATTGCGAAAGCGCGAGGGGGCTCCCCATCGCCAGCACATTATCCCCCGTGCGCACAGCCGACGAGTCGCCAAAAGAGGCCACAGGAAAGACCTGCCCCGCCGGTGCTTGGATCTTGATCACCGCGATGTCCGTCAGCGGGTCGGAGCCAATCAAATCAGCGTTATACTCCGACTTGTCGGCAAAGGTACATTTCAATTGCTTGGCATGCCCCGCCACATGGTGATTCGTGACCACATGCCCCTCGGGCGTGATGACTACACCGCTGCCCGAGGCCTCCGATTTCATTTCGCGGCCTTCGCGATAAAAAGTATCCACCACATGAATGCGCACGAGGGCGGGCTTGACCAATCCCACCGCCCGCTCCACATCGTCCCGCAAGGTCTCTGGAACGGTCGGCTGCGCCAGCGCCTTCGATCCCGTCAAAATGAGCACCAAACCGCACACCCAATACATAGCACGGTAACGCATGCAGGAATTCCTTAAGAGGGTTGGTCGGCGCATACGGTTCCCAAGCTTCGCCGGTACCACCCCGTGTGGCAACAACGTCTCCGCATCTCGCCGCTCATGCGGATTCTAGCAAACACGGCCATCTTGCGCAATATCGCCGGAACATAACCAGCCACACCCGCTACAAGTGCCCAAGGCCCATCGCCCGCCCGGTTTGAAACACCACCACCGCCAGCACAAACGCAACGGCGGTATTAAAGCCTGTGGAGAATAGCGCCCATTTCCAAGAGCCGCTTTCACGCCGGATGGCGGACATAGTGGCCAAGCAAGGGGCGTAAATCATCACGAAAACCATCATTGCAAACGCGCGAACCGCATCCCAATCCGGGTCTTTCGCCAAGCGTTCAGACAACGGCGAGGCCTCCTTCGCCTCGATTTCGCCCATGGAATAGGAAGTGCCGAGCGTCCCCACCACCACTTCCTTGGCGGCAAAACCGCCCATCAGGGCAATGTTGGTCTGCCAATCGAATCCAGCCAGTTCACTCACCGGAGCCATTGCCTGTCCCACCCGACCCGCGAAACTGTGGGCCAATCCGGCGGCCGCCCGTTCGTTGGGCGACATGCGAAGCCCCGCGTCTTCGGGGAGTTGCGGGAAGTACATCAAGGCCCACATCAACACACTGATGCAGAGGATAATAGTGCCCGCCTTACGCCCGTACATCCAGGTGCGGTCCCACGCATGCAGCACCACACTGCGCAAGACCGGGATATGATACGGCGGCAGTTCCATCACAAACGGGGTTT
Source organism: Candidatus Hydrogenedentota bacterium (assembly GCA_903932505.1). Lineage (GTDB taxonomy): Bacteria > Hydrogenedentota > Hydrogenedentia > Hydrogenedentales > CAIZGN01 > CAIZGN01. Next base: position 11,841 of record CAIZGN010000416.1, on the reverse strand, counting down.
GCTCACCGCGAATGACGTAGTGGCGAAGAAACCATGCGGCACCCAGGGCCACGCACCAGGACAGTAGCCACATCACCAGCATGACGGGGGTGCGATGCGCCGGGAAGAACGCGGCAATAAGCATCGCGTAAACAGGCATTTTCGCGCCGCAATTCATGAAGGGCACCACCAGCATGGTGACCAGCCGGTCTTTCTCCTCGCGCAGGGTACGCGTCGCCAGCACGCCCGGCACCGCGCAACCACCCGCCCCCAAGCCCCCCGACACAATCATCGCAATGATGGACTTCCCCTGCATACCAAAGATATGCAGCACCTTATCCAGAATAAAGGCGACCCGGGCCACATAGCCGGTGTCTTCCAAGGCGGCGATGAACAGGAACATCACAAAAATCAGCGGAACGAACTCCATCACCCCGCCGACGCCACCGATCAATGCGTGGGCAATGAGGGAATGCAACATCGGTGCTTCGTTTTCCAGCGGCGCACAAACTTGGGCCAGTTCCTCAAAGCACCAGGCCATCCAACCCGTCGGACTCAGCCATCCGCCAAACCACGGTATCCACGCCCACTCGTCGGATATTTTGAAAACCCAGACAAACAGCGAAGCCACCACCGCCACAAGAAGAATCGGGCCCAGCACCCGGTGACACATCACCGCGTCGATACGCTCCGTGGCAAATTGTCGGGCCTCGCCCGTGGGACGGGTGCAGTCTCGCGTCGCACCAGCCGCAAAGCCATACCGACGTTCGGCGATGACCGTGGCGGCATCCTCATGGTAGTGCCGCTCAATGACCTGCATTTCGGCTTGCGCACGTTCCAGCAGAAACGTCGCACCCAGTTGTTGCACCACCGCCCCCGCAGACTCATCGTTCTCCACCAGTTTGACCGCCAGCCAGCGTGGTTCGTATCGCGCAGCCAGTTCCGCAACACCCGCCACATCGGCCGTGAGACGCTCGATCGCCTCTTCCACCTCGTGGCCATAGTCCACGGTATGGGTAGCCTCCGGTGGCCCGGCGGCAATGGCCGAGGCACACGCCGCCAGCAACTCCGGCATACCCTCGCCGCGATTCCCTGAAATAACCACCACCGGCACACCGATTCGGACCGAAAGGGCGCGGGCATCCAGAGTGATTCCGCGCTTGTGGGCGATGTCCATCATGTTTAACGCCAGCACCATCGGCGTGCGCATCTCAAGCAATTGGGCCGCCAGATAGAGATTGCGCTCCAGATTCGACGAGTCCAGAACATCCACCACCACATCGACCTGTCCATCGAGGATGAAATTGCGCGCCACCATCTCCTCTTGCGAGTAGGCCGTGAGCGAATAGATCCCCGGCAGGTCGACAATGGAGTAATCTACCCCCGCGTGATGGGCGGTTCCCTCCTTGATGGACACGGTCACGCCCGGGTAGTTGCTGACCTGTTGAAACGCGCCGGTGAGCGCGTTAAACGTGGACGTTTTTCCAGCGTTTGGGTTTCCTGCAAGCGCGATTACCGCGTTCCGATGGGCCAACGCGCTCTCTCGGGCGGAAGTTGATACCATGAATTTTTCCGCTTTCTAGGCGGGTGGAACGCACACTCCGGAAATTGGTTCGACCTCAATCTCCTGAGCCTCCTGCATCCGCAAGGCAAGGCAGTAGCCCTTGATCGAAATCTCCACCGGATCGCCCAGGGGCGCGTGACGTTCCACGCGCACTTCCGTGCCGCGTGTCACACCCATATCCAGAAGTCGTTGCCGAATGCCCTTGGGCCCTGCTCCGGATATGCGCACAATGCGCCCCGTATCACCAGACACCATGTCAAAAAGGGTCATTAACGTCCACCGCAACCGCAGGAGGATTCCGTGGTATCCCCTTGGGAGCAACCGGAACCCGCACAACCGCAAACGGCATCCGAAGGCGCAGATTCCTTCACGGACGACCCGCCACAGGCACACGAGGCACTCTGACACCCTCCTGAGGCCGCAGCCACGTCCCGCGAAATCATCCGAACAACCATACCCCCGGCAAGTGCCACCACAAATGAAACTACAAGTATCTCAACCATCTCTGGAATTCCTTTTTTGGTTCTTCAACACGCATTCAACACAAACAATCCTTACCAAGCCCGGCCCGAACCGCCTCTGGCGAACGCAACCAACGCATGGTTTCGAGAGTAACACCCAAGAGCACAAAAATCATCCCTTCAGGTTCTCATTTTTCTCTAACCCGATTTTCAGTGGGCACTCAAGGCGAATTTGATTCTATCCGGTGCTTGGACGTACTCTAAAGGGAGGGAGGTTCTTGGACTCACGCCGCCCCAGAAAACCAAGATGTAGTGGTTTTGATAAATCAGACACACAGCCAGTAGTATCAAAGAGCCCGATGTGTGAAGAACAGCCATATGTCCTTGCATACTTTACAGCACAGCGACCAGCCCCAGGGAGATAGGAACATGCGACCCATGCGTCCGTCCAAGAAACGACATTCCGCCGCCTCCGTGTTTATGCTCGGAATCGGTATCGGAATCACCTTGAGCTATGCCTTTTTCGCCGTGATGGAAACGGATTTCTCCAAATCCGCCAAGACTCCGGTGAACGAAGCCACACCGGAAACCCCAACCCCTGTGGAGACGGCCGCCGTACCGACACCACCACCGGCACCCGCACCGGAGGTTTCCCCAGCGGCACCAGCAGTGCCCCCCCCCGCACCTGAAGCCGCCACGCCAGCACCCCCGGAACCTGCAGCCCCCCCGACGCCTCCCGCACCTGCGGAGACCCCGATGGAGGATCCAGCCGATGTGGAGGGTTTGTGGCCCGCGCGGCATCTCTTCATCGGTGTTGAGGGCACGGCGCTTTCCCCTGAGACCCTCCAGATGATCGCGCATTTCAAGCCGGGCGGGGTCGTGTTGCGCGCCGCCAATATCACGGATGAAGCACAGACCCGCCAACTGGTGATAACCATCAAGGAAGCGGCAGGTCTTGGCACCCGCATAAGCCAAGGCCCGCTCATCGCCATTGCCCAAGAGGGTGGCGATTCCGACGAATTGAACCCCCTGCGACTGAAGAAAACCCCGTTTGTTCGCGCGCTGGCGGAAAAGAGTCTGGCGGAAAAGGACAGTGGGAAGGACAGCCCCAAGGCCATTCGTGATTGCGCCAAACAATACGCCAAGGCCGCGCTTTCCAACGGCATCGGCGTGATTCTGGGGCCGGTACTGGACGTGTACAAAGAAGGCGACGCCCCCAAAGAATGGCGCAATCGAACCTTCGCAGACACGCCGGATGGCGTGGTGCAGCTGGGCATACCCTTTGTGCAGTCGCTGTGCGGCGAAGGTATTATCGCCGTGCCCAAGTATTATCCCGGCGCGGCGGCGGCAAAACACACCGATGGCAAGATGGTGCTGGGCGAAAAGGAATTCCCGAATCTCGCCAAACTGATGTACCCCTTTGATGCCGCCACCCAGGCGCAGGCACCAGGACTGATTGCAGGCCGGATTGCCGTGCCTCTGTTGGACAGCCAACACCCCGACCGCCCCGCCATGCAGTCCGCCATACTCATCCGCGATTTGGTGCGGACACAGATGACCTTCTCGGGCGTGATCCTTGGCGATGATGTGTCGGCGGAAACGGGTCTTGAGGCGGATACCCCGGCCAAGAACACGGTACTGGCCCTGGCCGCCGGATGCGACGGTGTCTTGCTGACGCAGGCCACGCCGGACACCCTCGCATCGGTCTGCACGGCCATCATCCAAGCAACGCGCCCCGAACCCGTCGCCTCCCTCCGAGTGGATGAATTGCTGCGCAGTAAGGAACGTCTGCAAGCCTGGAATCAGCGTCTGGCACAAGTCGACGGCCGGTATCCGACATCAGGACCCCGGCCCGCAGAACGCGAGGGCGTGACAGAGAAAAAAGCCACCGAAAAAGCCGAGGACGAGGCATCCACGAAGGCCGAGGAGAAAGCCCCGGTGAAGGCGGATCCGGAAGCGACCCCAAAACCCGAAGCTGCGGCCCCAAAAGCGGAAGAAAAGCCGAAAGAAGCAGCACCGGCCGAGTCCAAGAAGCCGGAAGCACCTGCGCCGACACCGGCAAAGTCCGGAGACGCCCCCGCTGTGACGGTATTGCCCACATTGCCGCCCGCTCCCCCGGCCGCGCAAGCACCGGCGGAAGCCCCGAAAGCTGAAACACCTCCGGCAGCGCCAGCAGCACCGGTGGAGACCAAGGAAGCGTCCAACGTGACGCCGAATGCCGCCGCAAGCCCGGAACCCGCCGAAAAAGAAATCGCAGAACCCGCCAACACCGTGCGCGTCCGGCACACGATCCAGCGCGGGGAAAGCCTGACCACCATCGCCAAGGAATACGGGGTGCGCGTCACTGATCTGCAGGCTTGGAATAACCTCAAGGACAACGATATCCGCTTCGGACGCCGTCTTCGCATATATGTGCCCGAAGACTCGGCAGCCGCCAAGAAGGCAAAGACCACCGGTTCCAGTCGAAGCAAGGATCGTTAAACGTCGCCCGCCTTACCGCTCGGAGGTGATTTCCAGCCGGACTGGTGTCACCGATATTCTTGCGGCAGGCACGGTGAGCAATCCCTTTGCGTCCGCACTCGCATGACCGGACTGCAGCACCTGATCTCCGTTCTTAATGAACCACGAGTATTCCACACCTGCCCGGACGACAAATTGCTGCAAGCGTCTCGGCGTAATGTCGGCCACGGACTCGCCCGGAATGTCAGCTGGACGCTTGAGCTCCTCTTTCTTCACCAAGCGCAATTCCATCACAAGACGCTTCTCGCTGTCCTCGATGTTTTTCCATCGGAAATAGCCGTTGATTTGTCCCTGCTGATCCGGGGCGGTTTCATTCTTGTGTCCGGGATAATGCTGATCCGTACTCGCATGGGTGAACACCGGATAGGTCTCATTTTTCCGGATGGAAAGCCACGGGAATTCATAGACCGCCGGATGCGCCGCATGGACATCCGCCACATGGCCAAAGGTTCCCCACGCAAACGCGATCGGGTATTGGTTCTCCTCGAAGGCCTTCAAAAGATTTTCCTGTCCCAGCGACCAGCCGTCCACGTGCGAAGAAATGTCGAAGAGGGGCGGCGGATCCGGAATCTTCTGCTCCTTGGTCCGAAATTCAATGTGTTTGACGCCTGCGGGCACCACTACCGAAACTGCCGCAAAGACATCCCCGTGGTTCACCCCGATACCGAGGCTGCCGCTGCCGCCCATCGAGATGCCGTTGAGATAGACGCGATTGCGGTCGATGTCGAAGGTTCGTATCGCCCATTCAACCGTGGACAAGACCCGTTTTTCGGTGGGGCAAAGCAACGCCCGGTAGAGCGTAGGATTTCTTTCAATCTCTTCCATTCCCCACCACCAGTCGTTCTTGTTCTTCGCGCAATCCAGGCAAAGCACGCAGTAGGTGTCGTCCCCATACAGACCCCGGTCGTGCGGGTTGCAGATGGAAGGCAGCGCCTCATTCCCGCTCCCTCCGGCCGAGTGAAGCACAACACAAAGCGGGGGCTTTGCCATCGTCTTTAGGGGCGGCACCACATAAAAGCAATCGTCCTGTGGCACCGGGTAGCCCCACTCCTCCATGCTGCTGTGTTCATAACGCAGCACCTTGTGCCCGTTCATGTCGCTCTCGCTCACCATCTTCAATCCAGGGATATCGATGGCAGGAGATTCGGCCCTCACCACGGTAGACCCCAAAAACCAAACCAACATGACGGCAGACAGCACGAAGACAACGGGATTTCTGGTGATATTCATTTTCTTCCTCTTCTTGGGGGCTAGGGGCGTGCGCGCAGCGCGGCAATAGCTTCCCCTGCGTGCCGGATCGCCCACGCCACCTGTGCCGATTCCAAGGCCACCGGGTGCACCAGATCCTCGTCCACATAGTAGAGAAGCCCCTCGGTCGGGGTTCGGCCCGTGAGCGACTGCACCGCTGTTGCGTATAACAACAGCTGCCACTCATACCGGGCGTGGCGGTCCGGGTCGTGACGCCCCGTCTTGTAATCCACGAGCGTACCATCGTCCAGCACGGCATCGATGGTTCCGCTGATCAGCGCATCATCAAGGCGCAGCAAAAAAGGGGCTTCTCGCTCAAGGTGCATCTGTGAAGCCAGGCGGGCGTGCAGCGAAGCCTTCTTGAATCGCTCGGCAATGACGCTCAGACCCTCTCGCAATGGGTCGCACGCGTGCAGCGGCATCCCGGACTCCCGCAGAAGGCTATCCAAATCGGGTGGTTCCCCCTTCGCAAAGTCCCACAATTCAAAAAGGCGGTGTACCAAGCTGCCGCGGGCAGCCGCTACAATACGAGCCGTGGATTGCAGAACCCCGCCGCGATTCCCCGAATCACGCTCCTCCTCGAGATCAAGACCGTCGGCCATGTAATCAAGAAGGGCCGAAATGGAAAAGGTGTTTCGAACGGCGACGGTGGGCGGCAAGGGTGTCGCGCGAGCCATCAGGGTTTCCAAAACCGGCAGGATGCTTGAGGAACTGCGCTTCACAGCGGAAACCGGAGCAGGTGTCGATCGATGCACCGTCGCGGTCCAGCCGGAACCGCTAATAAGCGAACCGGGCCCACTCGCCGACAGCCCGAAGGTCTCGTCCATCGTTTCAAACCAGCTTCCCGGTTGGGACTGTCCGCAAAGCGCCAAGTAGTCCCGGGCCCGCGTCATGGCCACATACAGTAGCCTTCCGCGCTCGGCTTCTTCCTCCCGAGCAACCCGATGGCGGATGGAATCCGCCGCAACAGGAGCAACCGACTCGCCATCCGGTCCGGCCACCTTGATCGTTAACCCCAGCTTCCGGTGCAGCACAAGCCGCGACTTGTCGCCCTGATTCCTCCCGCTCCGCCCCATGTCCGGCAAGAACACAATGGGAAATTCGAGGCCCTTCGATTTGTGCACGGTCAATAGAATGACCGCGCCGCCGCCTTCCGGATGTACCACCGCCTCGCCTTCGCGCACCGCCTCTGAGCCCACCTCCTCCAGATAGCCGATGAACTCATGCAGACCCCGCCCGCGCTTCCCCGACATTTCCGAGGCTTGCGCCAATAGTTTGCGTACGTTCGCCACTTTTTGCAATCCAAACGTCTGGGGCAGCAGCACCGCCTCAAAGCCCGTCTCCGCGATCAGTTTGTGCAGCAATTCCGGCAGAGGCCGCGCGCAGTGCGCACGCAAGTCGCGAATGAGTTGCCGCGCACGCTGAAGCTCGTCTGGTTGCGGAAATTCCACGGGGATATCATCCCCCGCAAATGCGCGTGCAAGCGGAAGACCGTGCAAGAGCCGATGGATCGACAAGTCGGAAAGATTGCCCATCGGCCCGCGAAGAAATCCGAGGAGGGCCGTGTCATCCAGGGGATCGGCGATGGTTTTCAACGCATTGCGTACGTCGAGAACCTCCTGCCGCGTGTAGAATCCCTTCCCCGCGCTCAACACATACGGAATGTCGGCGCGTCGAAGCGCCTCCTCATAGATATAGACGTTGGACATCACCCCAAAAAGCAGTGCGACATCCCCGAACCGTGCTGGACGGAATGTTTTCGACTCGCCATCGTAAATGTCAACGCCACCGGAACCGGAACACATGGCACCGATGCGCTCCGCGATCAGCGCGGCCTCCGCACGGCGATATTCTTCCGCGTTCATCGGTGCGCCGGTGCTTTCGACACTGAGGAACTCCACACGGGCCTCCTCGGTGGCTGGCCGATGGGTCTTCATCCCCGCGTACTTGGTTTCGCGATCAAGCAAACCCGAGGCGCTGAAAAAATCGTTCACAAAGTTCAGCACATCAGGAAGGGTGCGGAAATTTTCCTGCAGTGGCAGGGTGCGATCCGCCACACGACTGGCCTCGTGAAAAATCTCCGCGTCCGCGCCCCGGAACAGGTAAATCGATTGCTTCGCGTCGCCCACGATAAACAAGTCCGGCCCATGCTTCTCATCCGACAGCAATCGTGCAATTTTAAGTTGCGACTCGTCCGTGTCCTGAAACTCATCGATGAGAAGAAAGCGTATCCCGCAGGCCACGTTCTGCCGCAAGGTTTCGTTGGAATCCAGCGCCTGAATGGTCTTCACAATGAGGTCGTCAAAGTCGAGCGCCTTGGCGGATTGCTTGGCCGCAGTGAAGGCGCGCTCAACCTCACCGTACACGCTGTACATCGCACCAATCAGGAGAGCCGCCTCCTGCTCAACCTCATCAACCAACGTGACCGCTTTGATCGCTTTTCCAGCCAATTCCTTCGCCGTCTTGTTGGCCTTCTCCGCAGCTTTATAGTGTTCTTCTGAAGCCCATTTTTTTCCATTCGCCCTCACCCCGGACGGAGGTATCGCCCGGAGAAAGGCCGCCTCCACACTCGCGGGATCCCAAGTGGCCGCAGCCGCCGACAACCCCTCCAGCAGGCCTCGACGCGCGGACTCCCGCGATTCCCCGGGCTCGTCGCAATAGCCCCCGCATTCCTCCAAGGCCCGAATACAACGCTGCGTCGCCCGAGAATGCGCAATGTGAACCATTCGAAGCGGACGCTCCGCGCACGCCATCGTATACCAGTGCTGTCGCAAGGCCACCGGGTCGCCAAAGGGATAGCCGTCCTCGGCCCAGCGTTCCATGGAATCGCGCTGTGTCAGCAGTTGTGCCAGCATCGTCTCGATGTCGGACAATTGCAGGGTTTCGGCGAGGAGTTTAGCGTCCGCCTGCCCGGCCTCAAGAAGCTCAAGGAACGTGTTGCGCACGGTGTCTCGCAGCATCGTACCACTGTCAATATCGTCGAGCATCGCAAAATCAGGATCCAAGCCCAGCCAGACGGCGTTCTCGCGGAGAATGGAAGCGCAAAATGAGTGAATCGTCGAAATACGCGATGTTTCAACACGACGCTCGAGGTCCCTCCACATAGACATCGCCTGGGGATCCCCGGCCGGTGCCTTTTCCCGAAAGGTGCGGCGCAAGCGCTCCTTCATTTCGGAGGCCGCCTTTTCGGTAAAGGTGATCGCCACGATTTCTTCCAGTGAGCTCTTCTTGCTTTCGACAAGATACGCGATTCGTTCCACCAGCACACGGGTCTTGCCCGACCCCGCGCCCGCGTCCACACAGAGACGCCTTGAGAGATTCGATATCGCTTCCTGTTGCTGGCTGGTGGCTTCCATAGTGAACAGGATTCTACCCCATACGCCCCTCCGAAAAAAAAGGATTGGAAGATGCCCCGCCTCATGCTATGATGCAAGTGCAGGACGGAGGTCGTGGCGCGCCGGGCCGGACTGCTCTAACAGGGTCGCGCGCCGGGGAGAATGTGTAATGGCTTCATCGGCTTGGTTGAAACAGGTGGCCACGCTGCCGCTATTGGCCCGGGTCCCCGAATCGGCGAGAGAGAAAATCGCGAACCTCATGGTGGGACTGGCGACTTCTGTCGAACTTGAGGCGGGAGATGTCCTTATTCAGGAGGGTGCCCTGGGTGGCACCGCCGGGTACATCCTCGTCCAAGGACAGGTTTCCGTCGAACGCAGCGGGGCAAGCCCTTTGTCGCTGCCCGCCCCTTCCTTGCTCGGCGAAATGCAGCAGTTCAACCCCGTGGCCCAACGAACCGCCACCGTGACCGCAGAAAACGATGCGGTGGCCCTCAAGTTCACTTGGCCCGCCCTCTACGCCCGCGCCAAGGAAACCCTGAGCGAAGAGGAGCAGCACCTGTTGCTGGCCGCGATCGAACACTGCGTCTGGGAGCGCTTTCACGAGGAAGTTCTCCTCGACCTGCCCCTGCTCCGGGGATTGCCCGATCAGCTTCGCCTCCAAATATGCATTCTTTTGCATTGGCTTGCCCAGCCGGTGCAAACCGACGAGGGGAACGCGCTCTTCCTCGACGGCGAGACGTGCGGTGGGCACGGCTATCTCCTTCTGGAAGGCCGGGTGGCATTGGTCAGTGGCGGGCAGACCCGAAGCACCGTCCAAGCCCCCAATATCTTGGGCATCTTCCCGGCCTTCGACCCCGACGCCTCATGGACCGCCACCGCCCGCGCCACTACCGCCGTGACCTCACTGAAGTTCAACTGGCAGGAGCTCGACCTGTTACTACGACAGCGGATATCCCCGGAAGGTTGCGAGCGATTCAGCACCGCGCTCACCGAGGCCCAGCAGCGCGACTTCGTACACTAATCCCAAAACATCACAACAAGCGCATTGGCTGCCCCTCCGCCACAAAAAACGCGCCCCGGTTCGAGCAGACGAACCGAGGCGCTGGAGGGGAGGCTATGCTATTAAGCGCTACTTCTTGGGTTCCACCTTTGGGGCTTCCTGCGGAAGATTCTTGGGGGCGGCGGACGGCGGAATTTTAAGCTTCTTGGGGTCAATCTTCCCGGGCAACGTAAGATTCGGAGCAATGCCGGAACGTATATCTTCCGCACCTGGTACTTTATGCAAGCCGGGGCCTTCGCTCATGCTGGGAATCAGCGATCCGCGACGAACACCTTTGACAATCTGGAAGGGAATCCGAATTTCCGGATTCTCCGCGTTATTGGTCTTGATGATCAGTTCCTTCCCCGTAAGCTCATCGGAAACCGGAACATCGGTCAGGCGAATGACGGCGGTATCGGCACGCTTGGGCTCCATGGTTGATTTCATGGCGGGAAGGGGCACCACAACCTCGGTGATCTCAAAACCCTTCACCCGGCCCGGCGCAACCGTGATGAGCTGCTGCGTGGTGGTGGGGGCATCGGGATTGGACTGCAGCATGATCCGCTGCGGAGTCACCACGAAAGCGCCCAGTACCCGCATCGTGGCCGTCACGCGGAAGATGGGGTTGTCGGCGAAATCGGTCTCGATCTCAATCTGTCCGCCATAACCGCCGGACTTCAAGCCGCCGGGGGTAGTGGCGGTGATTTCATACGATTTGCCCGGCTCAATTTCCTTCGTCTGCAGGGCGATTTGCAGCTGGCTGTTCTTCATGGTCACCCCCTTCACGTGGAAGGTGACATTATCCTTGGCCGAGCGAATGGTGACCGTCTTCGTCACCGGCGCGTCATCCGCAATCGTGCCGAAGTTCAGGATTTCAGGCTCAACGGCCACCACCGGCACCGCCTCACCCTGCAGGAGAAGCGTAAGCGTGGGGGTCGTGGGGTCGTTCGACATCACCGATATCGTCTTCTTCTGCAACCCTTTGCGATTGCGCAAGTCTAGGGTCACGTTAATGTTCGTCTGTTCGCCGGGCGCAAGGCGGTCTTTGTCCAACTTCGCCGCCGTGCAACCGCACGAGGCCTTCACCTGACTGATCAGCAGCTCGCCTTTGCCTTCGTTGCGAACCACATACTGGTGCTCGACTTTCTTAATGTTGTCCATTTTGCCAAAGTCATACTCTATTTCCGGACACACGATCTTGCCCGGATCTCCGACCGGGGCAGCCGGGGCAGAGGCCGGGGCAGAGGCGGGAACCGCTGCAGGAGCCGCAGCCGGAGCGGGCGCAGGAACCGCTGCCGGAGCAGGCGCAGGAGCCGCTACCGGAGCAGGCGCAGGAGCCGCAGCCGGAGCGGCGGGTTGGGCAACACACGGAACCATTAGACTGAGGACGGCAACGGCGACCAACGCCATCGCAAAGAGACTGGACTGAGTTCTTGCCTTCATGGATGCAACTCCAATGTTAAAAACCATTTGTGGGGTCAAATAGACCCCGAAACCCATTATTCAAGACGGCACGATACAACAAAAACGCCAAAGGATGCAAGGAAGTTGACAGCCACCATCCGCCCCCGCCCCAAAGGGGCAAAACGAAATAGCCCGGGGCAACGCCTCAGGTAACCAACCCCAAGAAAACAGAAAGGCTTGAACAAAACCCCTACCCACAGCCAAACCGGTGACTTCGTCCGCGCAGTCCAT
>CAIZGN010000415.1 GCA_903932505.1 Candidatus Hydrogenedentota bacterium | reverse complement strand
GCGGCCAGCTGCGCCAGCGCTTCATAGGCGGCGCGCTCCCAGTCGGCAGGATTCTGCTCGGCCCAGCCCGGTTTCGGGCTGTGCAGCGGGTACTCGACGAGCGCCGAGGCCAGCAACTGACCGGATTCATCCATGGCAATGGCTTTGGTTCCGCTTGTGCCCACATCCAAACCGATTACGATACCCATGGAACAGATCCCTCCGCAGTGTGATTGATAAATTGTGACTCGCAGGCCGTTTTCGTCACGGCTTTCCCTACTATATACGCCCTGACATGCTTCCCACGCAAGCTGACGCCGCCCTAGGCCCGCGTGGCTATTTTTTCTCAGGCATGGCTTATTCGTCCCCAAGGGCGTATAATCAAAGGTGATGACTGAAGACTCAGGTAGGGCAAGTGTATCTTCCCTTCCGCGTTGTCTGCCTTTTCCTTCGGCCAAATTGGATCTCATACGTTTCGTCCGCCACGCCCCGGCGGCCCGAAGCGAACGGAAAGGCGACTGCAATGCTCAGCCCTCCCCCCAAGATCAAGCAGCGGCTTGATCGACTCAAAAGCTGGTATCAGTCCGGTATTGGCGATGGCCCCCCCCCTGTGCCGGCGGACGAGCCACCGCTTCGTGCAGAGTTATACAGCATCAACCAGTTGGAACGGCACGCCCGAAATCTGGCGGCTGGGCATGAAATTGCGAAGGGTACGGTCGCTGACCGGCTTATCCCGAGACTGGACGAGAACGAGCGGCTTCTGGTGCACACCTATGATCAGGTAACGGTTGCGGTGGAGAAGGAGCGGGGCATCGCGCCTGCAGCCGAATGGCTGCTAGACAATTTTCACGTCATCGAGGAACAGATTCGCACGGCCCGCCGCCATTTTCCCCCATCGTACAGCAAGGGCTTGCCGCGCCTGTCCAAGGGGCCTGTTGCCGGGTATCCCCGGGTCTACAGCATCGCGATGGAATTGATCTCCCACGTGGACGGCAGTGTGGACACGCCGAGCCTCAACGCATTCGTTGCCGCCTATCAGGCCGAAAAACCATTGACGCTGGGGGAATTGTGGGCGGTTCCCATCATGCTGCGTCTGGCTCTGATCGAAAACCTGCGGCGCGTGGCGGTTCGTTTGTCCTCGAGCTTGCGCGACCGGGGTTTGGCAACCGATTGGGGCGAGCGGATGGTGGAGATTGTCGAGCAGAATCCCTCCGATTTGGTGCTGGTTCTGGCCGATATGGCGCGGGCCAACCCGCCCCTGTCCAGCGCTTTTCTGGCGGAGCTTACCCGACACCTGCACGGACAGAGCCCGCACTTTGCTTTTGCCCATAGCTGGCTGGAACACCGGGTATCCGAGCAGGGTTTGAAAATCGCGCATCTGGTCAAGATGGAAAGCCAAACCCAGGCGGTGGACCAAGTTTCCATCGGCAACAGCATCACCAGCCTTCGTCTCCTCAGCCAGACCAACTGGCGGGACTTTGTGGAAGGTCAGAGCGTGGTGGAGCGCATTCTCTGCGGGGATCCGACCGGCGTATACGCCAACATGTCTTTTTTTACCCGGGATCTCTACCGTCACGCGGTGGAGGAAATCGCAAAACGCAGCGAACGACCGGAGCACGAGGTGGCGAAACAGGCGATTGACCTCGCGAGCGGGGCCGTTGCTTCGGGGGATCAGCGAAAAGGGCACGTGGGCTACTTCCTTACCGACAAGGGGCGTACCGCCTTGGAACGCGCTGCCGGTGTGCGCCGAACGCTGGGTGGGGGGCTACGGAAGCTCGTGCTTCGTCGTTCAATGTTTTTCTATCTCCCCGCCATTTTTCTATTGACGGCCTACGTGTCGGTGATGCTGTTCGCCTGGGCCTCCAGAAGCGGCCTGCCAACGTGGCTGCTGGTCACGCTGTCCGTTCCCGCCCTGATGTGCGTGGCGCAATTTGCCATTAGCGTCACCAACTGGCTGGTCACGGTGTACGTTGGACCGCGCTCCCTTCCCCGCATGGATTTCCGGACTGGCGTCCCGGTGGAACACCGCACGATGGTGGTCGTTCCGACCATGATCGTCCACACCTCGGCCACAGAACATCTGCTCGAGCAACTCGAAATACGCTATCTGGCCAACCGCGACCCCAACCTGTACTTTGCCTTGCTCACCGACCTTCGCGATGCACCGCAAGCGGTCATGCCGGAAGATGACGCGCTTATCCGGGATGCTCGAGAGGGTGTTGAGGCCCTGAACATCAAATACGGGGATGACCGGTTCGGCATCTTCTTCCTGTTTCACCGGCCGCGCCGCTGGAACGAGGCGGATCAGGTTTGGATGGGTTACGAGCGCAAGCGGGGCAAGCTGAAAGAGTACACGGCGGCCCTGCGTGGCGGCAGCATGGACTGTTTCGATACCTTTGTCGGCGACGCAGCGGTTCTGCCCGGAATCCGTTATGTGATAACGCTGGACACCGACACCGAACTCCCGCGCGATGCGGCGAGGGGACTGGTGGAGTGCATGGCACATCCGCTCAATCGCCCCGTTTTCGACGCGCGGCGCCGCCGCGTTGTTGAAGGCTATGGCATCATTCAACCGAGGGTGGGGAATCGGCTTCCCAGCGCATCGCGCTCTTGGTATGTGCGGCTGTTTGCGGCGGACTCGGGGATCGACCCCTATACCCGGGCCGTCTCCGATATTTATCAGGATCTCTTCGGGGAAGGGTCGTTCATCGGAAAGGGAATCTACGATGTTGACGCCTTTCATCAGGCCTGCGCCTGCCTTCCCGACAACACTGTCTTGAGCCATGACCTGCTGGAGGGCACCTATGCCCGTTCCGGTCTGCTGAGTGAAGTGGAGGTCTACGAGGATCATCCGTACCGCTATTCGGCGGATGCAAGTCGGCGTCGGCGATGGATTCGGGGGGATTGGCAGATCCTGTGGTGGATGCTCCCCCGCGTGCCGGGACATCAGGGCGAGTGGGATCCGAACCCCATTTCCATGCTTTCCAAGTGGAAGATTTTTGACAACCTTCGTCGCAGTCTGGTGCCGCCGTCGATGCTGGCACTGCTCCTGCTTGCGTGGTTGCTGCCGTGGTCGTGGTTGGCGTACGGGGCGACACTTCTGGTGGTCACCGTGCTTGTTTCACCCGCGCTGTTTTCGGCGGCGGGGGACTTAACCCGAAAACCCCGGGATCTGCCTTGGTGGATGTATCTCCGCGCGCTCGGCGCGGGCATGATCCGTCAATCGGTTCAGATTCTATTCGCGCTTGCGGTCATTCCCTACGACGCTTACGTCAGTCTCGACTCCATCCTGCGCACCTTGTCGCGGGTTTTATGGACGCGCTGCAGACTTCTGGAGTGGACGACCTCCAGCGATGCCGAGTTGGCCTCGCGCACCGACCTGCGTGGGCATTTTGACGCCATGTGGATTGGCCCTGTCATCGCCACCGGCACGGCTTTTCTGCTCGTTCTCACCCGGCGGGAACATCTCCCGGTCAGCGGGTTCATGTTGGGCTTGTGGCTGTTGTCGCCTGTCGTTGCATGGTGGCTGAGCCGACTTATTCCGACCAGAACTTCGCATCTATCCGGAGAGCAGACTGCCTTTCTCGGACAGGTGGCCCGACGGACGTGGCGCTATTTTGAGGAGTTTGTGACTGCGGAAGAGCACTGGCTTCCCCCGGATAATTTTCAGGAACATCCGGCGGTAAACATTGCCTCGCGCACCAGCCCCACCAACATCGGGGTGGGCCTGCTCGCGAATCTCGCCGCCTATGATTTCGGATACGCGTCCGCCGCGCAGTTGCTGGAGCGCACTGAAAACACGCTGGACACTATGAGCCGCCTGGAACGGCATCGCGGCCATTTCTTCAATTGGTACGATACCCGGTCGCTCAAGGTCTTGCATCCGCAGTATATCTCCACCGTAGACAGTGGAAACCTTGCCGGGCATCTGCTGGTCTTGCGGCGCGGGTTACTGGAGTTGAGCGATGCGCGAATTCTGCCGCCACGCTTGTTCAGCGGTGTGCAAGATACCCTGCGGGTGCTTCTCGAGGTAATTCGCGCTTCTTCCGGAGCAGGTGAGAGGCAAGACATGCTGCGCAAAGTCGAGGTTCTGGAGGCAGAATTCCAGAATCCGCCCAAGACTCTGAGTGCCGCCCTTGAGTTCCTGCGGCAATGCGCAGATTCTGCGCATGATGTCGTGCTGGCGAGCGATTCGGGCGGGGAAGTCAAAGCGTGGGCCTTGGCCCTGGAGCGTTGTATCACCGGACATTGCTTGGATTTGTCTCAACTGGCACCTTGGACGGGTCTTCTTGTACCACCGGAAGGCTTCTGGCAAAGGGGAGAGGGCGACCAGCTTCAACGGATCAGTGCGCTGCGGTTGGGACTGGCCCAATTGGAGTTGGTGCAGACGCTCCGACAGACGGCCGGATTGAAACAACAGGTGGTCACGATTATAGATGCCATTATCGGGGACTCCCGCGATCCGATTTCACCGGATGCTGCGGTTGTCGATACTTGGCTCGGTGCGCTCCGAGAAGCGATCGTAGTGGCCGCCAAGTTTGCCTTGGATCGCATCCGCGCGTTGGAAGCGACTGCGGACCGTTGTCATGAACTCGCCGATATGGATTTCACGTTCCTGTTCGACAAGTCCCGCAATCTGCTTTCCATCGGCTATAACGTGGGCGAGCAGCGGATGGACATCGGATTCTATGACCTGCTTGCCTCCGAGGCCCGTCTCGCCAGTTTTTATGCCATTGCACAGGGACAGTTGAGTCAGGAGCACTGGTTCGCCCTCGGGCGCCTGCTTACAACCTCCCGAGGCGACCCGGCCCTGCTCAGTTGGAGCGGGTCGATGTTCGAGTATCTCATGCCACTCCTGGTCATGCCCACACATGACCACGCGCTCTTGAACCAGACCTACAAGGCCGTGGTGCGGCGGCAGATCGATTACGGAAAACAGCGGGGCGTTCCATGGGGCATTTCCGAGTCCGGCTACAACAAGTGGGACGTCCATCTTAACTATCAATACCGGGCCTTTGGTGTGCCCGGGCTGGGGCTGAAGCGGGGCCTGGCCGAAGACCTTGTGATTGCCCCCTATGCGACCGTGATGGCACTTATGGTGGAACCCGAGGCTGCCTGCCGGAATCTGGAACGCTTTGCGGCTGAAGGTCGGCTGGGGGCTTACGGTTTTTACGAGGCCATCGACTACACCCCGTCCCGTCTACCGCTTGGGGTCAGCAGCGCGACTGTACGATCGTTCATGAGCCATCACCAAGGGATGAGCCTGCTGGCGTTGGTTTATCTTCTTCTTGACCGGCCGATGCAGCGCCGGTTTCAGGCGGATCCCGCGTTGCAGGCCACCGGCCTGTTGTTGCAGGAGCGGGTCCCCAAGACGGCTGGGCCGATCTTCCCCCATGCGACTGAGGCAAACGTTACACGCACCGCATCGGCCGAGGCGGAAGGGGTCATGCGTGTCCTCACCGACCCCGGCAGTCTGGTGCCCGAGGTCCACCTGCTGTCCAATGGCCGCTATCATGTCATGGTGAGCAGCGCGGGGGGGGGCTACAGCCGCTGGCGTGAGCTCGCCGTCACTCGATGGCGCGAGGATCCGACGCGCGACTGTTGGGGCACCTTCTGTTACCTGCGCGATTTGGATCAGGGCCGTTTCTGGTCGATCGGGTATCAACCCGTGCTGCAATCGTCGAAGTCCTATGAGGCGATCTTCGCCCAAGGGAAGGCCGAGTTCCGTCGTCGGGACGACGGTATCGAGACGCACACGGAAATCAGTGTGTCACCAGAAGACGACATTGAGTTGCGTCGCATCACCATCACCAACCGCTCGGATCGACCTAGAACCATTGAAGTCACGAGCTACGCGGAAGTCGTGCTTGCGCCCGCCGGGCAGGACGAGGCGCATCCGGCGTTCAGTAATCTGTTTGTGCAGACCGAATTGGTTCGCCCCCGGCAGGCCATTCTCTGCACCCGCCGTCCACGTTCTGCGGGCGAACGACCGCCTTGGATGATCCACCTCATGACCGTGCAGGGCGAAACGAGCGGGGAAATATCGTTCGAGACCGATCGCGCGAAGTTTGTGGGGCGCGGTCGAACCCTCGCCTCGCCCGCTGCGATGGCAGGGCCTGGGCGCTTGTCGGACAGCGAAGGGCCGGTGCTCGATCCGGTGGTCGCCATTCGCCATACTCTCTTCATCCAACCTCAGGAAAAGGCGCGCATCGACCTGGTGACCGGCGTCGCGGACACGCGCGAGACCGCCATGTCTCTGGCGGACAAATACCACGATCCCCGGCTTGCCGAGCGTGTTTTCGAGTTGGCGTGGACGCATAGCAACGCCGAGCTGCATCACCTCAGTGTCGTCGAGGCCGAGGCGCAGATGTATGGCCGTCTGGCCGGGTCGGTGATTTATGCCACCTCGCTTTATCGGGCCAGTTCCAGCATCCTCTTGCGCAATCGTCGTGGACAGTCGGGACTCTGGGGTTATGGTATCTCCGGCGACCTTCCCATTGTGCTCGTGCGCATTCGCGACAGGGAAAAACTCGACCTGGCTCGCCAGAGCCTTCAGGCGCATGCCTATTGGAGAACCAAGGGACTGAATGTCGATTTGGTGATCTGGAACGAGGACGACTCGGTCTATCGCCAGGAATTGCATGACACCATCATGGGTCTTATCGCCTCGAGTGCGGAAGCGGCGCTGGTCGATAAACCCGGCGGGGTTTTCCTGCGCCGGGCCGAACAGATTGCCGAGGAGGATCGGGTTCTCCTGCAGGCGGTGGCGCATGTGGTGCTGGTGGATGACGCCGGAACCCTGCTGGAACAGGTGGAACGGCGCAGGCGGATTCAGGCCCCTATGGCGATTCTCCCCGCCACCACGCGGACCACGAAAACACAAGCCGCCGAAGTGCCGTACCATGAGTTGACGTTCTTCAACGGCTTGGGCGGTTTCACGCGTGACGGCCGGGAATACATCATCATTTTACGGCCGGGCGAGAACACCCCCGCGCCGTGGGTCAATGTGATTGCCAGCCCGCAACTGGGTACCGTGGTGTCCGAAAGCGGGAGCGTGTACACCTGGGCGGATAACAGCCACGACTTCCGTATCACCCCGTGGAGCAACGATCCCGTGAGTGGCGGCGGGGGAGAGGCGTTGTACCTCCGCGACGAAGAGAACGGCTATGTCTGGTCGCCAACGCCGCAGCCTGCGCGCGGGGCGATGGCGTATGTCGCCCGCCACGGTTTTGGCTATAGCATTTTCGAATACGAGGAGGACGGCATCGCCTGCGAGCTCATTCTTTACGTCGCCATGGATGCCCCGGTGAAGTTCGCCCGGCTCAAGATTACGAACCGGTCAGGGCGGCTCCGCCGACTCTCCGCCACGGCCTATTGGGAACTCGTGCTGGGCGAAGCGCGTGACAAGACGCTCATGCACATTGTTACGGAGATGGATCCGGTCACGGGCGCACTTTTTGCCCGCAACGCCTATAACTTCGAGTTTGGCGGGCGGGTGGTCTTCGCTGCGACCAGTGAACCCGCCTGTACCTGCACAACCGACCGGACCGAGTTTTTCGGTCGCAACGGGACACCTGCCAGACCGGCGGCGATGGGTCGGGTGCGCTTATCCGGGCGCGTGGGGGCCGGGCTCGACCCCTGCGCGGCGATACAAACGCCGTTCTCGCTTGAGGATGGGCAAGAGAAGGAAATCGTCTTCGTCATTGGCGCAGCGGAGTCAGAAGAACAGGCCCGGCAGCTGGTCGAACAGACCCGGGGCGTGTACAGTGCGCAACGTGCGCTGGAGGGGGTATGGCATTATTGGAGCCGCACGCTGGGTGTTCTCCATGTCGAGACGCCAGACCCCGCGCTCAACTGTCTCGCCAATGGCTGGCTCATTTATCAGACCATTTCATGCCGCATGTGGGCACGAACCGGGTTCTATCAATCGGGCGGGGCCTATGGCTTTCGCGACCAGTTACAGGACGCCATGGCGCTTCTGTATGCCGAGCCACTCCTTTTGCGGGAGCATATTCTTCGCGCGGCCGCGAGACAGTTCCCCGAGGGTGACGTGCAGCATTGGTGGCATTGCCCGTCGGGGCGTGGGGTACGCACCCATTGTTCGGATGACTACCTGTGGTTGCCCTACGCCACGTGTCGCTATGTGGCTGCCACAGGGGACACGGGAATCCTCGACGAGCAGGTGCCTTTCCTGCGGGGGCGTCTCCTGCACCTCGAAGAGGACTCCTACTACGATTTGGCACAGGTTTCCGAAACAACGGAGACCTTGTACGCCCACTGCGTGCGTGCGGTCGACAACGGCCTCCATTTTGGCATTCACGGTCTGCCCCTGATGGGCGGCGGCGACTGGAATGACGGGATGAACCTTGTCGGAGAGCAGGGTAAAGGCGAGAGTGTCTGGCTGGGATTCTTTCTCCATGATGTCCTGACCGGCTTTGAAAAACAGGCCCGTGCGCGGAAGGATCTGCCTATTGCGGACAAGTGTGTCGCTGAGGCCGAACGCTTGCGCGGGTGTTTGGAGTCCGTGGCTTGGGATGGGCAGTGGTACCGACGCGCGTTTTTCGATGATGGTGAACCGCTCGGTTCAGCGGAGAATCCCGAGTGCCAAATCGACTCAATCCCGCAAAGCTGGTCGGTGCTATCCGGTGCCGGTGACCCCGAACGCTGCCGCTCCGCGATGGACAGTGTTGACCGTCGCCTGGTTCGTCGCGATGCTCAACTGGTGCAGCTTTTTGATCCCCCGTTTGACAAGTCAGACCTTAATCCGGGGTATATCAAGGGATACGTGCCCGGGGTGCGGGAAAACGGCGGGCAATACACCCATGCGGCGGTTTGGGCCGCCATGGCTTTCGCGGCCATGGGCGATACCAAGCGCGCGTGGGAAATGTTTGCATTGCTGAACCCCATTGCCCACGCCACGGGGCCGGACGCCATGCGGGTGTACAAAGTGGAACCCTATGTCATGGCTGCGGACATTTATGCCGTGGTGCCCCACACAGGCCGGGGCGGCTGGACGTGGTATACCGGGGCGGCGGGTTGGATGTACCGCTTCATCACAGAGTCGCTGTTGGGCCTGCGGTTGGAGGCGGAATGCCTCCGTTTTATGCCCTGCCTCCCGCCGGACTGGCCGGAGTTCAAGATTCACTACCGCTACCGGGAAAGCTTCTACCATATCGTCGTGCGCAATGCGGGTGGCGGCAGGGTCGTCGGGCGTGTTCTGCTGGATGGTGTCGAGCAGCCAGATCACTCCGTTCGGTTGTCGGACGATCGCGAGCAGCACAACGTCGAGATAGAGGTGGATTGACCTTGTCCCGGGATGGCAGATTCTCGTGCTTTTCGCCTGAAAGAAGCACCGCCTCGGTTCAGAGGATTCCTCTGATTTGCGCGGAGCGCGGGCGGGTTGTTATTCTTCCCCGTCCTCAGCGTGCCTTTCAGGCATGCGGGGCGTCACCATTTCCCCGGACAAGGAGATTCCGTCATGTTTTTTTCCGGTATCAGCGACGAGTCAGGACGTTCGATCGATAAACAGATAGAGGCCCATCAGGAATTGGGCTGGACGCATCTGGAATTGCGCGCCATTGACGGGGTCAATCTCACCCAATTGCCGGACTCGCAGTTCGATGAGGTCTACGGCAAGGTGACTGGTGCGGGCATGAAGGTGTCCTGCTTTGCCAGCGCCATCGCGAACTGGGCACGGCCCATCACCTGCGACCCGGAAGTGGACATAGCCGACCTGCGCGTGGCCATTCCCCGCATGCACCGATTCGGTACCTCGTTCATTCGCGTGATGAGCTATCCCAATGACCCGGAGCAGCCCGTCGAGGAACCGGAATGGCGCAAAGAGTCTATTCGTCGCATCAAGGTGCTTGCCAAGATGGCGGAAGAGGGCGGGGTGACCCTCGTGCATGAAAATTGCAGTGGTTGGGGCGGACTTTCGGCCGAAAACAGCAATATCCTCTTGGGCGAAGTCAATAGCCCGGCCCTGAAAGTCGTGTACGACACGGGCAACCCGGTGACCTATGGCCAGGATGCCTGGACCTACTACACGCAGGTGCGCGACAGTATCGTTTATGTGCACATCAAGGACGCCCGCAAGGTAGACGGCGAAGACCACTACACCTACTGCGGCGAGGGGGATGGTCGGGTGCGCGAGACGGTGGCGGATCTGCTGGCTACGGGTTATGACGGCGGCTTCTCCATCGAGCCGCACTTGGGAGCCATCATCCATACCGGTGCCTCCTCCGGCCCCGAGCAAATGTATT
>CAIZGN010000414.1 GCA_903932505.1 Candidatus Hydrogenedentota bacterium | reverse complement strand
CTCTCCCAAGCCATGAGTGCTGAGGAAATGGAGAAACTTAGTGCTCCGGCGATGTCCGAGAAAGTGTTTTTCATCGAGTTCGACGGTTTGCGCACAGACCATCTTCGAGTGGTTTGCGATCGTGAACACCCCACATGGCCCAATCATGGTGAGTGCAACGGAGGCCCCCACAATGTGCCTTTCGGGACACTCAATGAACTGCGTGCTTATGGGGATGCTGGTGGTGATATTGTTCCCGAATATATACACGCCCGTATACTCACGCCCGGGGCAATGCGCCCCAAGGCTCCCAAAGGCATGAAAGTCCGTCTTCAGCCGGGAATGATCCTTTTTGAAGGGAAGCAACTATCGATAGGTTTTTCCCTGCGGCGACCGATGCTGTTGCATCTGGGGTGGGACGCCCTTGGGATGGGGCAAGCAGGCAATAACCGTCTTCTTGTGTCCCGTAAACGCTCCGTGCACAACGCCACCGGGGGCGTCAGCGGCCCCATTTTGAGAACCTTACAAGCAGATTATCCGCCTTCCCTGTGGAGCGGCGAAGTATCGGTGGTCGGGAATCGGGTTACCTATTCGAATGTGCAGACCGTCGAGGGATTGAAAATTGAGGCCATATTCACCGTGGAGAGCGGTCGCATCATGCTGGAATTGTCGCAGGAGTGCGCGGCTGATCTTCCGGTACTAGAGGCCGAGGCTTGGCGCCTTGCGTGGGATTTAACCTTGGGGATTACAGGGATGGCGGGACTACCCACGCAGGCTTTGGGCCGCAACGGTGACGTGGCCTTGCCCGCCATGTGGGCGACGGATGGCGTGGGCTGTCTTTCTTGCCGCTTGGTCGAGGGGGAGGCGCGCATGCAAGTGGAAAGCTATCGGGAATCGAATACGGTCACCGGTGGCTTTGTGTTGGGCGCACATTCAGGCCCCGATGCTTGCCAAGTGATTCCTGCGGGCAAGCGGCGCGCCGTTTTCGAGTGGTCGGTCAGCAATCTCGTTCCAGACGGCCCAGCCAAATCCAAGAAAGGCAGCGTGGGGTTGCTGCGACACTGGGCAACCGTGTTTTCCTGTTTTCGCTCTGAATTTCGCGGTTTCTCCAATCACGCCGCCTCAGTAAACTGCCATCTTTCTCAGGGGCCACCGATTGAAATCGCGACCCGTACTCGGCGGCCAGACATCGGCCCCGATCCTCTCGACCTTGCACGCTTCACTGTGGGGCGGGCCTTGCTCGATGGTGGAGGTTATGGCTATTGCCGGAATCTGTATCTGGACAGTGACCCCATGCTGGTCTCCGCAGCGGGCCGTATCTACCAAGCAAGGCCGGACGCGAAGTGGTTGGAACACATCGCACCAGGACTTCAGGCCGCCGTGGATAGGATTTTGGGTGAGATTGGCAACGAAGGGTTGCTCGTCTGTAAGGCGCTTTCGGGTAATTTGGGCTCTTACCGTTGGAGTTCAAATTCCATGGATGTGGTGGGGTTTGGGCACATTGACGGCTATGTGAATGCTTGGGCATACCGAGCATTGCGCAATGCGGCAGCTTTGTTTGAAGAGATAGCCTCATGCAGAAGCTGCGCCGCGCAGTGTCGCGAAGCTGCCGCACGGTTACGCGAACATTATGCCGCAGCGCTCCTCAATCCGGCAACGGGATGGGTGGCGGGTTGGCGCAGCCGGGACGGTCACTTGCATGACTATGGATTTACCTGGGTTAACGGGGTGGCGACTGCCTTCGGGCTACTGGATGCAGGAACGAGTCGAACTGCACTCACGAATCTGGAGAAAACACGGGAGGGAACGGGAGCGTCCAATGCCCAATTGGGGATTCCCTGCAATCTCCTTCCCATCCGCCCTGATGACCAAATGTGGACTAAAATCCTCAAACAGCTTCAACCGACCTTTGAAACTTATACCGATGGTAGTCTGAGCGGCTGGCCTGCGACCTACTATCTGCGGGCGCTGTCAATTTTCGGATTGAAGGAGCGTGCGAAGAGGTTGGCGAAAGAACTGGCCGAGGGATATGCCGCTGGCGTCTTTAACGGAGGGAACGGTAGCGGTGCCGAGTTTCGGTCATGGGAAGGACTCCCGACAGGATACGAGGGCACCTTGATCGGCTGTTTCGGGCCGATGTATGGAATTGCCATTGAAGAAGGGATGCTTGTGCCGTCCAATCCAGAATGGTGGCCGGAGAACGGATAAGTGGTGTCGTGTGCTGTCAACGCCCGAATTGCCCTTGAGCGGCCGATTGCTGTACCATCTGCCCCGAAGTGTCCGCCCGTGTATACTGGCCTCCCCGGGGTATGCTCGTGTGGGACGAATAGGTCGATTGGGAGTACACGCTGTGCTTTTTTGGAGTCTTGACCCGAAAGAAGCGGAATATCGCTGGGTTTTTCTGGGCTTTCCGCTCTGGGGACCGTTGCGGTCCGCCTTGCGCTTTATCGCGCTCGGGCTTTGGCTTTTCGGGTGCCTTTTCTTGCTTCGTATTGGTTCGTTTATTGTGGGGCCGTTTCGAACGACGCGCCACAACTTCCGGCGGACGGTCTACCATATATTCGTATCCGGCTTCTGCATGATTATCGGTACGCGCATTCGTGTGGAGGGGGAAAGGCCGAAACGTCCTTATCTGGTGGTGATGAACCATATATCGTGGGTTGATTTTTTTGTGGTGGCGCGTATTCTGGGGGAATGCTGCATCTGTGCGCAGGATGACATCACGACCTTTCCCTTGGTGGGGGCGTTGATTCGTGCGGGTGGCCCGGTGCCTGTGCGGCGGGTGCGCGAGGCGGTGCCGGAAACGCTGGCCCTTATGGAACGAGAGCTGCAACGAGGCCGGGCGATGATGCTTGCGCCGGAGGGCGTGGTGGGGCCGGGCAAGCGGGTTCGGCGTTTTCGCGCGAGTCTGCTCGAAGTGGCGATACGCTTGAATATGCCTGTGCACTATATGAGTCTCACAAGCCGCACCCCGCCGGGCTATCCGCCCGCGTCGAAGATAATCTTCAAGGGCCCGGATCACTTCTTCTTCGGCGAGGACATTCCTCAGGAGGAATTGGACGAATCCGGCCCGCCACAACACGCCATTCCGCATCTGCTTCGCTTGCTGAGTGTACCGTGGCATGAATACACGGTCCGTTTCGGGGAGGAAGCGATTTCGGGCACGGAGCGAATTCCGTTGGCGCAATCGTTGCAAACGGCTGTGGAGTCGATTTTTACGCCGGTGGAGTGATTCGTCAGGAGTGGCCCGGACAGTCGGCAAGCGCTGAACTATTTTGCGGACACGGACAGGCTGGGGTATAATTCCGCCTTGTAAATTCAGGGGTGAAATCTCGTATTCGCATGCCCCGGCGGGTGTCGGGGTCGGGCGAGAAAGGTGGAGTGGTTGCCATGGTTCGTGTTGGAGTGGTTGGCGCCTTGGGTTATGGCGGTCGGGAATTTATCCGGCTGCTGATGGCTCATCCGCAGGCGGAATTGACGGCAGCGGTCTATCGGGAGGGTGGAACACGCCTGGACGAGATTTTGCCCGGTTTTGGCAAGATGACGGACATTGTGCTAGAGGCGTTTGACGCGACTTCGCTCGCGCAGCGCTGCGATGTGGTGTTTCTGGCGGTTCCCGGCACCGAATCCATGATCATGGGGGCGGAACTTCACAAGGCGGGCGTACGGTTCATGGACTTGGGGTCCGATTTCCGTATCAAGGACGTCGCCGCGTACAAGCAGTACTATGGCGTCGAATATTCCCATCCGGAACTGCTGGACAAGGCGGTGTACGGCCATGTGCCCTGGCATCGCGAGGCCCTTCGGAACGCGGCGATTGTCGCGGTGCCCGGGTGTTTCCCCATCAGCATTATCACGGCGCTTAAGCCGCTGCTGGATGCGGCGGCCCCCGAAGTGCCGGTGGTGATTAATTCCGTGAGCGGTGTGTCGGGCGCGGGCCGCAAGGCGAACGACGTCTTTCATTTTCCGAACATGAACGAGAATGTGCGGGCCTACAAGATCGCGACCCATCAGCACATCCCAGAAATAGAGCAGGAGCTGGATTTCAAGGCGCAGGTGCAGTTTACGCCGCATGTGGCCCCGGTCACGCGTGGAATACTGAGCACGATCGTGCTGCGGCCCTCGCAAAGCCTCGACGTTGCCGCGCTGTACCGCTGCTACGATGCGGAGCCATTTGTTCGGGTGCTGGGCGCGGGAAAAATCCCCGATCTGAATCAGGTGCGCGGATCGAATTTTTGTGATATCGGCTGGGTGGAGGACGTGCGTACCGGAAACATCGTCATCGTGAGTGTGATCGACAATCTGGTGGGCGGCACCGCCGGGATGGGTATGCAGTGCATGAATGTGGCTTTCGGGCTTGACGAACGGGCGGGCCTGCGGCTGCCGGGGATGGCGCCATGAGTTATTCTTCGATTGACGGCGGTGTGTGCGCGCCGAAGGGCTATCGGGCCTCCGGAGTTGTCGCGCATATCAAAAAACTGGAATCCACCAAGAAAGACTGCGCGCTCATCGTGAGCGATACGCCCGCCGTGCTCGCCGGGGTATTCACGACGAATCGCATGAAATCCGCGCCCGTGCTGTGGTGCGAAGCCGGGCGAACACGGGGCACCGCGCGCGCGGTCTTTATCAACAGCGGGAACGCCAACGCCTGCACGGGTGACCGTGGCATGGCCGATGTGCGTGCAACCGCGCAGTGGGTGGCCGAGGGAATCGGCTGCGCCGCCGAAGATGTGTGCATATCCAGCACGGGCGTCATCGGTGTACATCTGCCTATGGATCGCATCAAGAACGGCGTCGAAGGCGCTGTGGAGGCCATTTCCCCTGAAGGTTCACATGATGCGGCGCTGGCCATCATGACAACGGACACCGTGCCCAAGGAAATGGCGGTGGAGGTGAGTCTCAGCGGCGGTTCGGTGCGTTTGGGTGCCATCGCCAAAGGCTCCGGCATGATCGCGCCAAACATGGCCACCATGATCGCCGTTGTCACCACCGATGCGACTGTGGCCGCACCGGAATTGCAGGCTTTGCTTCGGGAATGTGCCGAAGTCTCCTTCAATTGCATCTGCGTTGACAATGACATGAGCACGAGCGACACGCTGCTGTGTCTGGCCAATGGTCAGGCAGGACTCGCGCCTTTGCAAGCGGGCACGGCCGATTACGAGGCCTTTGCCTCCGCCTTGCGTCATATTTGTATTGCGACCGCGAAGGCACTGGTGAAGGATGGCGAAGGAGCTACGAAGTTCATCGAGATCCAAGTAGAGGGCGCGGGGTCTGATGAAGAGGCCAAGACCGTGGCGCGCAGCATCGCGCACTCACAGTTGTGCAAGACTGCATTTTTCGGGCAAGACCCGAACTGGGGCCGGATTGCCTGCGCGGCGGGTTATGCGGGTGTGCCCTTCCCTCAGGAGTCCATCAGCATCTGGATCAATGACCTCGCCGTGGTGCGAAACGGATTGCCCACAAATTTTGAAGAGGCCCAAGCCGCAGCCCACATGAGTCAGCCTGAATTCATCATTCGGGTGTCCATTGGACAGGGAAATGGGCGTGCGGTCTTCTGGACCTCCGATTTGAGTCATGATTACGTCAGTATCAACGCGGATTACCGCACCTAACCCGCAGGGAGAAGCGCCGTGCAGGAATTTATCGAAAAAGCCCAAGTACTCATCGAGGCGCTGCCCTATTTCCGGGAGTTTGAGGGCAAGACCGTGGTGATCAAGTATGGCGGGGCGGCCATGCTGGACGAAGCTTTGCGGGTAAGCACCGCCGAGGATATCGTGCTCATGCGCTATGTGGGTATGAACCCGGTGGTGGTGCACGGCGGCGGGCCTTCCATCAACCGCACCCTCAAGCGCATGGGGGTCGAGTCCCGTTTTAATCCGCAGGGCCTGCGCATCACTGACAGCGAAACCATGGAAGTCGTAGAAATGGTTCTCGCAGGTTCCGTGAACAAAGAAATCGTGGGTTTGCTTTCTCAGGCGGGCGGACAGGCCGTTGGACTCTGCGGGAAAGACGCGGGACTGCTCCTCGCCTCCAAGAAGATTACCGAGGATGGTTCGGATATCGGTCAGGTGGGGCAAATCACCGGGGTCAACCCCAAGGTGATTCACGCCTTGTGTGAGGCGGGCCTCATTCCCGTGATTGCACCCATCGCCACCGATGCAGAGGCTGGAACCTGGAACATTAATGCGGACACGGCTGCTGGCGAGGTGGCTGCCGCCTTAAACGCGGAGAAACTGGTGTTTCTTACTGACACCCCGGGGATTCTGCGCGACGTCAAAGATCCGGATTCCCTGATCCACCAGCTGAAATTGGACGCCATCGCGCAACTGACCAAGGAGGGCGTGATCTCAGGCGGAATGATCCCGAAGGTGGAGGCCGCATTGCGAGCGCTGGATGCCGGAGTGCGCAAGACGCACATTATCGACGGCCGTGTGCCGCACAGCCTGCTTCTTGAGATTTTCACCCAGCAGGGACTGGGCACGATGGTGATGCAGTAGCAAAAGTCAGGAAGCAGGGAGACGACTTGAATGGAAACGACGGCGAACGCGTTTGAGATTGTCCGGCAGGGCGGCATTTTGATGTGGCCCATCTTCCTGTGTTCCATCGCGGGACTCGCCATCGCCGCCGAACGCTTTTTTACCTTTCGGCGGGCGGGCATCGACACCCGCGAGTTTATGGACGCGCTCCGGCAGATGCTTCGGCAGAACCGGCGCCAGGATGCCATCACCCTTTGCGACGACACGGATACCCCGGCTGCCCGCATCATCAAGGCCGGTCTGCTCAAGTACGGACGGGGTCGCGCCATCATCCGCGAGGCGATGGAGGATGCCGGGCATCTCGAGGTTCCCTTTCTCGAACGCTACCTGTCGGGTCTGGCGACCTGTGCGCATATTGCGCCACTCCTCGGGCTGCTGGGCACGGTGCAGGGGCTCATCAAGGCCTTCGCCGAAATCCAGAATAAGCAGGGTCTGGTCAATCCCAGTGATCTCGCGGTGGGTGTTGGCAATGCGCTGGTCACCACGGCAGCCGGATTGACGGTAGCGATTCCGTTGATCGTACTCTATAACTATTATGTGTCGCGCGTGGACAGTCTGACGGTGCAAATGGAAATGAGCGCCGCTGAATCACTCGACTGGCTCTCGCGCGAAGACCATGACCGCACGGACGATTGACCATGCGTTTCCGTCGAAACAGAAAAAAGATCGGGCCGTTTGCGGATCTCACCCCGCTCATCACCGTTGTGTTGCAACTGGTTTTTTTCTTCATGCTTTCGACCAGTTTCGTGGCACATACCTCGATCCCCATTGAGGTGCCGGAAGCCAGCGGGACGCCCCGCTTCGATGAAAAGGCGCTGAGCGTCACCCTGCAATATGGCGAGGGCGGTCCCGACGGACAGGGGCCGGTCTACATTGACGGGGAGGCGATTTCCGATTGGGGACAGCTGGCGACCCGTCTGGCGGAGCTTTCGCATGGACGACCCGGGGCCATGGTGCTGGTTCGCCCGGATCAGCGGGTTCCCACCGGTCGTACCATCCGGGTATTGGGTTTGCTGGACAATGCGGGCATTCGCCGCTACAGCATCGAGGCACAAGCCCCCAAAGAAAGTCCCTGACATGCGCCGGCGCACCAAGAAAGCCGCGTACACCCCTCCGGCGGAGTTTGTTCTCGAACCGGTGCGCGTTTCCGCTCCGGTTAGTGTTCCGGTTCCCGATATCCCCGATGAACCCCGGACTTCAAGGCCGCGCCAGGTATCCCACAAGCGAATTGCGGGTGCGCTTTTGTTCTCCCTGATTTTTCATCTGTCCATGGTGACCGTATTCCGAATCGTGGTGTATTTCCCCCACGCAGAACTGGTGTACCGCGAATTCCATATAGTGCAGGCTCCCGTGGAGTCTACACAGCCCGCAACCCCGTCCGAGAGTCCCGAGCACCTTACGCTGGGTGGTCTGCCGCCCATCGAGCTGCCCACGATCGAGTTCGCCGAGTTGGCGCGACTGCGCGAGCGACAGGCAAGCTTGGATGCCTCCGCGCGCTACAAGGCGCTGCTGGCCGAGGATGAGCCCAAGGATTCCTGGCGGCAATTCGTCACGGGCATGCAGGAACTGCCGAAGACCCTTTCCCGGCTATCACTTTCTGGTGGATCGGAGCCCAGGCCCCCTGTTCCTGCCCAAGAAGAGATTGCTTTTGTGCCTGCCACGGGGTTTGTCGGGAAAATCGAATGGGGTACACCGCCCAAGGATCGGCAGGTTCTGTTTGCTCCGCCCATTCAAGCGTTGTGGGAGGCGGGTTCCGACGCCTTCAAGCGTCCCATGGAACTCGTGCTTGAAGTTAATCCATCCGGGCGGGTGGTCAGCGTTTGGAATCCTGCTGCTGCGGAAGATCCGCTGGGGGACCAGGTGCAAGCAGCCATGTTGAAATACCGCTTCGCGCTGCGCGACGGAACCGACAATCAACTCGCCACCATCCGCATCCGTCCCGAGGACAGCAAGCCATGATCGAGATTTCCATCACCACGGCCGCCGCCCTCTATAGCCTTGTGCTGCTCGCGGGGATGTTCGCCGTCTGGGTTTACACCGAAGTCAGCATACAACGCACGCAAACGGCCCTGTCCAAGCAGAATGTGTGGCGCTGCACCTATTGTGCATTTTCCTATCTCGACGAAGAAGCCATTACCCTGTCCGAATGCCCGCGTTGCGGCAGCATCAACGCCGCCAACGGCGGGCGAGTGCCTGTGATCCCTGAGCCCGGTGCCATACCGACGGACGACGAGGAATCCGGGATCGCTCCCCGTCGCAATCCATCACACAGGAAAAGACCGGGAGCGCAAACCCGGGGCCCGCGTCGCCGAAGCTAAGGGAACCCTCTGCAGGATGGATTGTCCCGGTGCATAAATCACAAAAGACAAAATGCTACAATCCGAAAACATTTTCAGATAAAGGAAGATTGATGTTGCGAAAATCTTATATCGTTGCCGTATTGCTCATCGTGCTGTCGCCTGTCCTGCGCGCCTCTGCAGAGGACCAGTGGCCTCACTGGCGCGGCCCCCACTACAACGGGACAAGTGCCGCAACCCGGTTGCCGGTTTCTTGGAGCGAGACTGAAAACATCGCCTGGAAGGTGCCGATGCCCGCTTGGAGCGGCGCATCACCCATCGTTTGGGGTGACCGCATTTTCGTGTCTTCCCCGTCCAAGGGAGAGACAACGCCCGAGAAAAAATATGTGGCGGATGGCGATCCCGGCGGCAAGAAGCTGCTCCTGCTGTGCCTTTCACGGATGGATGGCACGACCCTGTGGGAACGCGAATTGGACGAGGGGAATGTGACGCGGCGCAAGCAAAACATGTCCTCGCCATCGCCCCTCACGGACGGCAGCCATGTGTGGGCCGTCACAGGCACTGGAACCGTGACTGCGCTCGATATGGACGGGCAAATCCTGTGGAAGATGAACCTGCAAACGACCTATGGCAAGTTCGGCCAGATGTTCGGCTATGCATCCTCCCCGATCCTTTACAAGGGGAAACTCATTCTTCAGGTGCTCCACGGTTACGAGACGGATGATCCGTCCTACCTCCTCGCGCTCGACCCGCTTACGGGCAAGGTACTCTGGCGTGTGGAACGCCCCACGGATGCCCCCGTGGAGTCGCCCGACGCCTATAACACCCCGACATTGCTGGAGTGGAAGGGGAAGGCCCAAATCATCGTGGCGGGTGGTGATTATGTGACGGGGCATGACCCGGAAAACGGTGCCGAAATGTGGCGACTGCCCGGGCTCAACCTAAAGCGCATGGAACACAACCGCATCGTAGCGTCTCCGCTTGCAGTGGACGGAATGGTCTTTGTACCCAACCGGCAAAAACCGCTACTGGCGTTGGATCTGCAGAAAATGCAAGCCGGTGGTACACCCATCCTGGCCTGGCAGTGGGATCAACCCAATGGGCCTGACGTTCCCACGCCGGTGAGTGATGGCACCCTGCTCTATCTGATCGAGGATCGGGGCATCGTGACCGCCGTGGAGCCCAAGACCGGGAAAGTGGTCTACGGGCCGGAGCATACCTCGGAGGGCACCGTGAGTGCATCGCCGCTTCTGGCCGATGGGAAGATTTACGTCACCAACGAAGATGGAGTCACTACGGTGGTGACTGCGGGTCCTGCGTTCAAGATTCTCGCCACCAACAAGCTTCCGGGCGGTTACACCCTGTCCTCCATAGCCGTGGCAGGACAGAACCTGTTCCTGCGTACGGCGGAATACTTGTATTGCATCGGTTCGAAACCGGAAAAATAGGCGCGATCTCCCAATAAGAGCATAGGATGGAAGCCTCTGCTACGAACCAAGTTTTCGGAAGGGAAGGAATCTGCTGATATGCGACTGTCACTGCCATACGGCACGGGAACGTGCGAAGCCGACCTCGATTGGGGCCAATGTCTGGGCGTACTTAATATCAGCGACACATCCCCGATTACGGATGTGCAGGAATCCGCACGACAGGCCATTGAGCACCCGATAGGCTTGCAGGGGAATCTAGAAACCCTGCTTTATCCTGGAGATAGCGTGGCTATCGTGGTCTCCGATTCCTTCCGGAATACCGGCGTGGAACAGATTCTACCGGTATTGCTCAAAGCGCTCGCCCGCGCTCGCATCCGTGAGGAGGACATTCAGTTTTTCTTCGCATCGGGCTCTCACCGTCCGCCCACGGCGGGGGAACAGCAGCGGATTCTGGGTGAATCGGTCTATGAACAATATCGGGATCAGTTGCATTTGCACACCCCGGGTGACCCAGATAACCTGAGTTTTGCTGGCACCACCTCGCGCGGAACCCCTGTGTTCGTGAACAAGCGCGCCAGAGCCTGCACACACATTATTCTCACGGGTGCGGTTGTGCTGCACTATTTTGGCGGTTTCGGGGGTGGACGAAAGTCCGTTGTTCCCGGGCTTGCCTCTCTGGAAACCATTGCCCGAAATCACTCCTTGAACCTCCATCCCGTCCGCCCGGAACTCAATCCCGATGTTCGCATCGGGGTGCTTGACGGCAATCCCGTGGCCATGGACATGCTGGAGGGCGCACGCCTATGCGGTGTTCGTTTTATCATTAATACGGTGCTGGATCGTGAGCAGCGGATTGCCGGCATCTTTGCGGGAGAGCTGGATGCCGCCCATCGGGCTGCCGCCGATTTTGCCCGCCAACTTTTCGCCATCCCCATCGCCAAGAAGGCGGATCTGGTTATCGCCTCGGCTGGTTCTGCAAAAAACTTCATCCAGAGCCACAAGGCCTTGTTCAACGCCTGGCAGGCACTGGCCCCCAACGGTCGCATTGTGTTCCTTTGTCCGGCGGCGGAAGGATTTGGCGGTGACAAGTTCGTGCAGTGGCTTGCCCTCGGTTCGCGCGAATCCATCATTGAGGAACTGCGCAAGAATGCCGAAATCAACGGGCAAACAGCCCTTTCCACCCTGGAAAAGGCCCCGAAGTGCGTCATGCTCACCGGATTGAGCGCCTCGGATACTGCAAAACTGGGAGCGCGCCGCGCAGAAACTCTGGAAGAGGCCCTGAACATTGCCCGGGCGGAACTCGCAGCGGAAGGTTGCGTCGATCCGTCTTATTATGTCATGCCATCGGCCTCCTACACGGTTCCCATGCTCGAGGAGGAATGACCTTCTGCGGTGAAGGTTCGTGGGCTCTACGTTGCATTCGCGGCTAAAAAGTCGTGTTTTCCTTTGGGATATTGCTATACTTTGTCCCGTCTTTGCGACGCTCTATCGCGGCACGAAACCAATACACAAAAGGAGATATGAACGATGTTGGGATGTACCTACGGAAAGCTGTTTCAGACCACGGTGGCCGGTGGCAGTTATCAGGAAGGCCTGACGGTTCATCTCCAGGGCGTTCCGCCCGGAATCAAGATTACGGAAGCGGAAATCTATGAAGCCCTGTTGACCCGAAAGCCCGGGCAGAGCGAATTGGCATCGCCACGCCGCGAAGCCGATGTGCCTGTAATCTACAGTGGCCTCAATGCGGCGGACACGATGCCGGGTTTCACTACCGGCGGCTATACCAATGGCACGCCCATGGTCATTCTCATCCCCAATGTTGACCGTCACTTCGAGCACATCGAGCAATATCAGGACACCAACCGCACCCCCCGTCCCGGCCACGCGTCCTACGCCTCCTATCAGAAGTATGGCGAATGGGATGATGCCATCGGCGCGGGTTTCTTCAGTGGACGCTATACCTCCACCATCGTGGCAGCAGGCGCGGTCGCGCGGCGCATCCTGAAGGATCATGGCATCGAGGTCTTCTCCTATGTGAAGGAAGCGGCGGGTGTGCGGGCCAAGGATGTGGACCTCGAAACGGCCCGCAAACAGGTCGACATCTTCCGGCAAGTGCGCAAGCAGTATGACCCCATCTATCGCTGGGCCTTCACGGATGGCCGCATAACGCCGGACATGCGCTTCCTGCACAAAATGGCGGTGATTGCTGAACTTGAACGCGACCTCCTCACCATACGCGAGGCGGAACCGGTTGATCCCAAGGCCATTTCCGAGAAATATGGCATCCATTACACGATGAACTGCCCTGACCTTGATGCCGCTTGGGAAATGGAACGCCGTATCCTTGAGATTCGCGATGAAGGCGACTCCAGTGGCGGCTTGGTGGAAGTGGTGGCCACGGGCCTGCCAGCGGGCCTGGGCGAACCGGTCTTTGAAAAGTTGGACGGTGAAATCGGGCGTATGATGAGCATCGGCACCGTGAAGGCGGTGGAAGTCGGTGAAGGATACGCGGTGAAAGACCTTCGGGGCTACGACTGCAACGATCAGATGCGCGCCGATGGTCAACACGTCAGCTTCAAGTCCAACCACGCCGGGGGAATCACCGGTGGCCTGACGACCGGACAGCCTGTTGTGGCCCGTCTGGCCATCAAGCCCACGCCCACTATCGCCAAGGATCAGGATACCATTGACAAGGTATCGCTGGAAAATGCCACCCTTAGCGCGGTTACACGCCGCGACCCAACCATCGTTGCGCGGGTGTGGCCGGTGGCCGAAGCCTTCATGTCGATGATTGTGCTCGACCAGTACATGCAGCACCTGGCTTATCAGGCGATGCTTCCCAAGCGCTAGACAACTGCGCGTAGCATCCCTACCCCGCGTCTGCTTCCGAGACCAGTTCTCCGAAGTAGACGCCGTTTTGCTCAATGAGGCGAATTGTCCTGCGGCAAACGTGGCAATCGAAAACCGTGCCCACCTCCGCGCTTTCGGCGATGCGGATGAAGGTGCTGCAGAAGGGGCAGGCAATGCTCTTTTCATCGGTCTGGAAGTAGTTCTGCAGAATCTGGTCGATCAAGCCGTCCTTGTAGCAGTCTATCAGTGCTTGTGCGCAGACCGGGTCAAACTGGGTGCCCTTGCCCTTTTCCAATTCCTCGATACCCACTTCAGGCGGTAGCCCCTTGCGGTAGGGGCGGTTGCTCGTCATGGCGTCGAAAGTGTCGGCCACCGCCACAATCCGGCCTTCCATCGGGATGTCTTCTCCCTTGAGACCGAAGGGATAGCCCCCGCCATCGTAACGCTCGTGGTGGTAGAGGCAATAGGGAATGAGCGGATGAAGAACCTTTACATCCTTGAGCAGATCCTGGCCGCGCTGCGGGTGCACCTTGAGCTTCTCATACTCCTCATCCGTCAATTTTCCGGGCTTGCTGAGAATGGCATTGTCCACCCCAATTTTCCCGACATCGTGCAGGACAGAACCCATCTCGACCTCTTCCAGTTTCTTTCCTGACCATCCGATTTGTTTCGCGATAGCCAAGGCGAAATTGGTGACCCGCCAAGTGTGCCCCACCGTGTAATGGTCCCGAAGTTCGATGGCGTTTGCCAGCACGATCAGGGTGTCGTTATAGGCTCTGTCCAGATCGTCATACGCCTGTTTCAGTTCCCGCACATATTGCGCGTTCCTGATGGAGATGGCGGAAGGTCCGGCCAAAGCCATCAGCAGTTCGAGATCCCCCTGGACAAAGGCATTCGCTGTTCCGCGCGTGTCCACATAAATGACGCCAAGGGGTGAACCCTGATATAGCATGGGGACGCACATGGCTGACGCAATGTTGCCCGTGATGATGCTCGCGCCCGCGTCGAGTGCGGAATCATTCATCGCGTTCGCGGTGATTACCGCTTCCTTCTGATCGAAGGCCCGGTTCACGATGGTCGAACTCACGGTGAATTCCGTGCCGGGAATCCTTGATTTCATGTGCTCCTCGACCCACTTGTTGGATTCATCCTTCAGTAGAATCATACCGTTGTGGGCGGGAATGAGGGAGAAAATCTGTTCCATCACCTGAACGAAGAGTTTGTTCAGGTCACGCTCGCTCGTAATGATCTCATTGGCTTTGTAGATGGCCTGAAGCCGACGTTGGGTTTCCTTGAGTTCCGTATCGGTGGCCACGCCGCCTGAAGATTGGAACAGCGTCTGGAACATTTCCTCGGCGTTGGTGGTGCGATAGTTTTCCAGGGCATCCGCTTCAAAGCGAATGCCCGAAAGAGACGCAGGTTCCTCTTCTTCTTCGTCACCCCCCTCGGCCTCAAACACGATCTCCTGCGTGCCGAAACGGATGACGGTGCCGGGAGAAAGGCGGTATTCCAGAATACGCCGGTTCTCGATGTAGGTTCCGTTGCCACTGCCGAGGTCCCTCAAGACCACCCCGGAGCCACTGTGCTCGATGCAGGCGTGCTTGCGTGAAACCTGTAAGTCGTCCAATTGGATGGTGTTTTCCGGATTGCGGCCGACGGTCACCTGCCCGATAACCGGGAACACCTTGCCCGCCATGGGGCCTGTTTTCAGCACCAATCGCTCATTCTTCATTCCGGTATGCTCCTTTTCGCAGAAAACACAAGTTTCAGGTAGCCACAATGACCCGCCCATTATAAGCCAAAGGGACACTCCGTGTCGCATTCGGGTGGTGGCCACCCCCTCCATTTAACCAATTCCCCGGGGAAGCGTCAAGTCAGACCCGGTGAACCGCGCCCTCAAACTGTGCAATGTAGGTCAAAGCATGCTAGAATTGTTGCTAAACACCTTTGACCGGTATCTGCGTTCCGTGTGGGCACTCGGGCATCGGGCGCGGGTGGCTTGGAAGGTTCCCCCTTCCGGTCTGTGGAGCGAAAGGATATCATGGGAGAACTGCTGTCACCGTTTTCGATGCGACCAATCGCCTGTCCGATCTGCAAATCCGAGCATGCGCATCGCATGTTCCGGGTTCGGCTGTTCGTTCCCAAGGACATTGAAAGCGACCAGCACGTCCTCACCTACCGTTGGCAGGCCGAAAACACCGAGGTGATCCATCCGCCCTACTTTGCCTTGTTTTACTGCCCCAAGTGTTACTTCACGGACCTGGCCGATGATTATCGCGATCCCAGTCGTTGCAAGAACAACTATTTCATCGCAAAAATCTTCGGTAGTTATAACCCTGAGACGGATCGACTGGTGGACTTCATGGGCCGCTATGTTCATTACGCCACCATCGACTATAACGTTGCGCTCACACTCCATTATCTGGCGTTCTTTATCCAGATTTCCATTCCTGCCGACGTTCAGGATCTGTTTAAGCTCAGCCGACTGGCTCTGCGCATTGCCTGGCTATACCGGGAGGAAAAGAGCGGCATTCAAATCCCCAACGGCCCACGAACCTGTAAGGGGAAGCCCTACTTTGACTTTCCGTTGTACGATGGGTTCCGCGAGGAACTCAAGAAGTATTGGCCAGCCATGCCTGTTTCTGAGGAGGAGGCCACCCGGCTTTCGTGCACCTACATGGAGCGGGCTGTCGCGTCGGACTCGCGGTTCGATCAGCCTGCCAAGTATTACCAGGGGGTGAAATTGCTTCTGTGCCTATTGGATCGGTGTGGCGATTTGGAGGGTGCCTACAATACGGTTCGGGGGATTTATGCGCAGGGTGCCCAGTCCCGTAGTGAGTTCCAGAAGACCCTCGCCAAGCCGGAAACCAGTGAGCATGTCCGTCAGCAGATTGCCGCCGATATGCGTGTGGTGAATGCCTATATGGCCGATGCGGGCGCGTTGCGCGACGACTTGCTTGATCGGATGGTCGAGCGCGACCTGCCCACCGTGCACAGTCTGGTGCGTGCCAATGCCACACTTCCTCCCAAGGAAATTGAAAAGCTCGTATTGAAGGCCGGAGTGATGCCGGATGTGTTCCGGCGGATTCAATCAAAAGCCACCTTCAATAAGTGAAGCTGGATGAGCAACCCTAAGTCGAGTTCTCCCGGATGTGCTGTCAAGGGGCATTCTTTATCGGGCGATGATGTACGACGAAGCGGATGTAGGCATAGAGAATTCTGCCGTGAACGGATCGGTACAAGATTCGGAAAGCGGGCCGGAAGATGGAGGCACGCAAGGGTAGAAACCGCCCGTCAGGGGTATGGCAATAGCGAAGCGGGATACCGGTGAGTCTGGCTAAAATACTCAGTTTTGCGCTCGAAAACATCACGGCAATAAGGTCGTATCCGCCTCTCCGAATGAGTAGGAGAACCTCCCACACCGACCGGGGCTCTCGGAGCGAATAGACGGCTTGCCCGGTGGAGATGCACTCATCCGCGAGATCCTCCAGTGCTTCTTCCGGATACCCCGGGGGGATCAGTGCTGTGATATGCGCTTCCGGATGCCTCTTGCGCAGTTCTTCGAGCATGCGTTCGAAGTGAGGACCCCGGCTGTAGAACGCGCAGATGCGTTTGGGTTCATTCATGGTGCAATTTCCTCCAGCAAGGGCAGGTAGTGCCGTTCAATGACCCTGTCCCAATCGTATTCTTTTTCTACGACCGCGCGCCCGGCCAAACCCATGCGTCGCCTCAGCGCGGGGTTGTCCAGCAGGATGTCCAGTTCCTTTGCGAGCTCGGCCGCGTTTCCTGGTTCAAAATGGAAACCCGTTTCCCCTTGGCGGACAATATCGAGCAAGCCCCCCACGGCACTCGCACAGACCGGCCGGGCGCATGCCATAGCCTCGACCGCCACCAGGCCAAAGGGTTCTTCCCACAGGCTGGGAACCACGATAATGTCGGACTGCCCGCATGCCGCCAAAGTCTCGTCATGACTCCGCCATCCCAGCGCACAGAAAGGCTCCTCCGTGAGGGTTCGGTCAAAATGAGTCGCCCAGATCTCGAAATCGTGTCGTTTCCGTGCGAGCAGGCGCCCGGCCTCGCGGAGCACCTCAAGGCCCTTCATCGGATCTTCCAGACGTCCAGCGGCAAAAATCGCATGCGGTTCGCCGGGTGCCCTCTCATACACGGCCTGCGGCTTGATCGCTGTTGCGGATACGCCCCCCGGCACCACTCGGACGCAGTCGTGAAATCCGTCCAGATGTACCTTGAGACTGGTATTCGAAACGATGACCCCGGCGGCGGCCCTCAGGGATTTTCGGGCGATGTCCGGGTAGCCGGGTGCATAGGCCCGCGCGGCCAGATAATCAGAGGTCCAGGTGCTGCAATTCATGCTTCGTATTTCAGGGGCGAGGTGTTCGGCAGCACACTCCCGGCAAACCTGCGGAGTCCGCAGGAAATCATACGGGCAAGTAATGCCGTCCTTGAAGCGGCAGGCGTTTCGCGCGCACGCGAGTTCATGTGCATAGTAGCGCAGCACCACCCGGTGATGTGCGAGTGCGAGGGTCAGATGGGGTTTCAATGCAAAGCCGTGGGCAATAAAAACGAGGCTGGGTCGCCAGGCGTCGATCCGGGCTCGGAAGGTCGCACACAGGTGCTTCGGCCGCAGGGTGCGCCGCGTAAAATCGAGACGGCTGCACGGAAACGGCAAGTCAACGGGGTTCACACGGCCGCGCTCTGTGGAACCTTTTTCGTGCGCGACAAACAGGTGCACCTCATGACCCCGGGCCTGAAGCCCGCGAATCACGAAGAACAGGTCGATATCGGCTCCGCCGTTCGCGGGCCAAGAAAAATTGAGGTCGACAAAGGCTATGCGCATGCCGGGCTGCCTTTCCTGGACTCCAGATACGAGAGAATGGGCGGGTAGTATTTTTTGAGCACTTGGGGCCAGGCATAGTGGGCCTCTGCACGCCGACGCCCGGCCTCGCCCAATAGAAGGCGCAAAGCACCATCGTCCAGCAACGTGTTCAGGACTTCGGCCAGAGCGGCACTGTCCGCCCGATCAAAAAGCATGCCCGTCTCCCAATGTTTCACGATATCCTGCAATCCGCCCACCCGGCTTGCGCATACCGGTCGACCCGAAGCCATCGCCTCCACCGCCACCAGACCGAAGGGCTCTTCCCAGAGGCTGGGTACGACCACAATGTCCGATTTTTCATAGTGCTGGCGGATTCTTTTCTGGGAGAGCCACCCCAAGGGGCGAAACCAGTCCGGGCCGGGTGTTTCGCACGGCATCGTGATGTGGATTTCAAAATCGCTGCGCTTGCGAGCCAGGCGTTCGCCCGCCTCGAGCAACACCGAAGCACCTTTGGCCGGATCTTCCCCGCGTCCGGTCATCAGGATGATTTTCCGGTCTTCCTTCGCACGCTGAGGGACTTGCGAATACTTGAAGCTCGTGACATCGGCCCCGCCGGGAACCACAAAGACCTTTTCAAAATAGGGGGCGGCCTCAGCCGCCATTCCCGGGTTCGACACAATTGCACAGGCCGCTTGACGCAAGGCCGCCTCCTGCATTTGGAAGTACCCAGGGGCAAAGGCCCGCGCCGCCCGATACTCTTCAGTCCATGACGTAACGATGCCGTTCTGAACAAGTGGGCGCAGTCCCTCCAGTGCGCACTTGCGGCACACGTCCGGGGTTCGGGCGTATTCATCCGGGCACGGCGCGTTGTCCCGGTAACGCAGGATGCTTCGATGGCAGGCGAGTTCATGGGCGTAATACCGCACGGCCACCGGATAGTCGGACAGCGCCGCAATCACATAGGGCTTCATGAAAAAGCCGTCGGCAACCAGCACCGCATCCGGTTGAAAGGCATCGACAAGCCCGCGAATCCGTGCGGGCAAACGGCGATGGTGGAAGTCGCGGGGCGACAGATCCAAATGATGCGCGGGAAACGGCAATGCCGTTGCTTCAAAGCGTCCCCGTTCCCAAGCGTCGGGTGTCGATAGCCCGAACAGCTTGACCTCATGCCCCAGATTCGACAAGCCCCGAAGGACGTGAAAAAGATCCACGTCCGCCCCGCCATGGGGCGGCCAGGAAAAAAGCAAATCCACACAGGCAATGCGCATGGTACCCTCTGGCGTTAAGTCTTCGCGCGCATTATGGACGATGGGGCGCATGCCGCGCCACCTCCAGCGCAAACCGCTCGTCCTGAATCGCTATACGATGCGTTCTTTCACCGGGTCGTATGTCAGCGTCTGTTGGGCCCGCACAGCGGCATTGCCCAAGAGTGCCAGCACCGAAGAGCGGTGAGCCGCCTCGGTGGCATCCGTGAGCGGGGTGCGGGTTCGGACGGCATCGAAGAAATCGGACACGGTGTCCCCATGGGGTTCAAGGGACTCAAAGTCTCGGTCACTTCCGGTGCCGCGCATCACGCAGGAGGTTCCATTCACCAGTATCTCTCCGGCCTCGCCCACAAATTGAATGCCGTACCGGGCATCCGGCCCAAAACGTTTCGCCAACTCCAATTCGTCTTCCTGAAGCCACTCCAGCGCCACATCGCCGTAGTCATAGCGGATATGCGCTTGCCGGGGGAATTCGTACAGGTTATTTTCCCACCAGGTACTCCGGGCCTCGACGCGCAGCGGCCCCGAATGTTCTTTGCCCATCCCCCATTGGGCCGTCTGAAACAGATGGACGCCCCACTCCGTGAGTACACCGCCGGAGAAGTCCGTAAAATAGCGGAAATGATAGGGATGAATGAGCCGATGGTATGGCCGCCACGGCGCGGGTCCAAGATACTGTTCCCAATCGAGATGGGCGGGGGGGGGGGCCTCCGCGAGGGCCGGGGTCTGCGGGTTGGGGCCGAAGAAACACACGGCCTTTTTCAGCGGCCCGATTTGCCCACTGCGTGCCCATGCACCGGCCTGCTGGAAGGCCGGGGGCGTGCCGTGCTGCAATCCGCCCACGCAAAGAACCCGGTTCAGGCGTCGTGCGGTATCCACCAGCCGGCGGCTTTCTGTGATTGTCAGCGCCAGCGGCGCTTCGCAATAAACGTCCTTGCCTGCGGTCAGACATTCCATCGTGGCCTTCGCATGCCAGTGATCCGGAGTGG
The DNA here is from genome assembly GCA_903932505.1 of Candidatus Hydrogenedentota bacterium. Taxonomy (GTDB): domain Bacteria; phylum Hydrogenedentota; class Hydrogenedentia; order Hydrogenedentales; family CAIZGN01; genus CAIZGN01. The sequence goes on along the minus strand of CAIZGN010000414.1, from coordinate 5,267 downwards.
CGATGAAAATAGCGGCTATGTCGGGATGCTGCGACAGCATTTCCCGGAAATCAACATACGCACCAAGGGTTTGACCGAGGCTTTCAGCATGTCGCACCGCATCGGCAGAGTGGAGGCCGTCGGGATCGGCCACAGCAACCAGGCGCACCATCGGGTCGCGTGAAAGTCGGTTGAAATGGGTGCGGCCCATGCCGCCCACCCCTATGAAGCCCACCGGCAATACCGTGTTGTTGGACGAAGAACGGCTCGCGGCGCGCACCGTCGATCCGCTCATCAGGGACGCACAGGCCAGCGCGCCTCCTGTTCCCAGAAACTGGCGACGCGACAGTGATTTCTTCTCGCTCATCTCTTTCCCTTCCTGCGTGTGGAACCCTCCGCACGATACCATGACGCGCCCGAAGAATCCAACGGGACTACCACCTCTCCCCGTGTTTGCGATTATACTATCCGAAAGAAGCGGGGAAGGAACTCCGCCAACCTTTTCAAGGAGTAGTTGAGTTATGACCGACACACAAGAACCGCTGAGCATTATCGTTGCCGGGGCATCGGGCGACCTCGCGGTTAAGAAGATTTTTCCCGCGCTTTTTGCGCTGTATTGTCAGGGACGTTTCCCCGAGAAGTTCCACATTGCTGGCTTCGCGCGGACCGACATGAGTTCTGCCACCTTCCGTGAGCACCTGGCCGGGCCCAATCTCGTTTGCCGCTACGGGCCGTGTGACCACTGTTCAGGCAAACAGGAGGCCTTTCTCAAGCATATATCCTACGTGTCCTCCCCCTATGATTCCCCCGAGGGGATGCGCAAGGTGAATTTGGCGCTGCTGGGCGAAGGGGGCATGGATGGTCAGGAAAATCGGATTTATTACCTCTCCGTTCCGCCTTTTCTCTTTCTCCAGGTGACCCAGACCCTCGCCGCAGCGGGTTTTCTTGCACGTGGCGGGTCGGGTTGGGATCGCGTGGTGGTTGAAAAGCCCTTTGGTAATGATCGTGCCTCGTCCGATGAACTGACGCAGGGCTTGGGGCAGTTTTTCGAGGAAGACCAAACCTACCGCATCGACCACTATCTGGGCAAGGAGGTCATTCAGAACCTCATGGTTCTGCGCTTTGCCAATCTCATCTTCGATCCCATCTGGGACCGGGCCTATATTGACCACGTGGATATTTCCTGGATGGAAGACTTGGGCTTGGAGGGGCGCGCGGGCTATTTCGACCGGTACGGCATCATCCGCGATGTCATGCAGAACCATCTGCTCCAGATGGTTGCACTCATCGCCATGGAACAGCCCGTCAGCATGGACTCGAAGTATGTGCGCGATGAGAAGGTCAAGGTACTCCGCTCCATCCCGCCCTTGGCGCTGGATGATATCGTGGTCGGGCAGTATACGGCGGGAGAGATGAAGGGAAAGCGGTATCCCGGCTATCTGGAGGAACACGGGGTTCCCGAAGGTTCCATCGCCGACACCTACGCCGCTGCGGTTCTGCACGTGCGCAATCGACGCTGGGATGGGGTTCCTTTCCGACTTCGGGCGGGGAAGGGACTCAATGCGCGTATGACGGAGATTCGCATCCACTTCCGCTCGGTTCCGGGAAATATTTTCGATGGGGCAGCGGCCATGCAGCCCAATGAACTCACCATCCGGGTGCAGCCGGACGCAGCCATTGCCTTCCGCATCATGAACAAGGTGCCGGGGCTCCAAATTGACCTCGGCGAGTCCTTTCTCGACCTCAACTACGCCTCGGCCTTCAACGCCAAGATTCCCGATGCGTATGAATGTCTCCTGCTCGATGTTATCGAGGGTGACCGCGCCCTGTTTATCCGCAGCGACGAACTTGAGGCCGCATGGGATATCTTTACCCCCGTATTGCACGAGCTCGAGCGGCAGCGGATCAAACCCGAGCCGTATGTGTTTGGCAGCAGCGGTCCCGAGAAGGCAAAGCAACTGGCAGCCCGTTACGGTGCTTCATGGAGCGCACAATGAATCCCTTCAAGGTAATCCAGTTTGCGTCCTCCCGAGTGTTGGATGCGGAGGTTGAGGGACTGCTGCGGACGTTCCTCGAAACCCCGCAATCGTTGATGCAGTGGATAATTCTTTCCGGTGGTAAGACCCCGATGACCGCTTACCAGCGCTTGGCAGAGAATCCGCCCGTTCCCGTTTCAAGCGTTGGGGTGACGTATACCGATGAGCGTCACGTACCGGTGGATTCACCCGAGAGCAACTACGGAAACACCCTTCCCATGTTGCAAGCCCTCGGGATTCCCGGAGAGCGAATTATCCGGGTGCAGACGCATCTTGCCTTGGACAAGGCTGCGCTGGCCTTTGAAAGGGACTTCGAAAGAACCCTCGATTCGGAGGGCGTTTTTCCGCTGGCCCTGATTGGCTTGGGCCCCGATGGACACACCTGCTCCCTGTTTACGCAGGAAGATCTGGACGCTTGTGAAGGCCACCTCGCGGTTCCCGTGCAAAGACCGAGCGGTCCCGCACGCGTCTCCATCACCCCCAGCCTCCTCGCCCGGGTGCAGCGCGTGATCTTTCTCGTGACCGGCCCTGAAAAGGCCCCTATGCTCCAGCAATTGCTGGACGATCCGTCTTCCGTGGTCGCGGGAAGAGCCGTTTCCCGGTGTCAAAACGTAGAACTCTGGCACGCCGAGGTCTTCAATGAATAACACAAAACAAAACATCGCCATCAGGGAGAGCAGACGTCCTCGGCTGCCAAAAACCACATCAATACCCCGATTCGCCACACTCCTCGCTTTTCCTTTGTTCTTCCTTCTTTGTCTTGTGGCACATGCGGATGATATCCAGGCCCGAGTGCAGTCTGTACGAGCCGCCGTGGAAGACCTTGCTCAGCGCTTCCCGGATCAATACCCCGGAAAAGCCTTCCTATCGCGCTTGGATAGCCTCGAAAGCGCCCTTTCCAAGCACAAGAACGCCGCCGAGAAAGAATTGGATGCCTTGCAACGCGAGGCTCTGCTCGCGCATCCCGGCATCAGTGGCGCGCCTATCCTTTTCGTGTCGCGTGCACAATATCTGCCCGACCACCACAACACCGAGACGATGTTCCAGGTGGGTGAAATCAACGAAGCGAGTTTTCGGGGTGGGAGTGCGCTCAAGACCATTGATTTTGCCAAGGGCGGCGAGGTGCGAGTCCTGCTGGAAACAGCGGATGGACTGGTTCGCGATCCGGAGGTGCATTTCGATGGCACCCGCATTGTGTTTGCCATGCGCAAGAATCCGAAGGACGGATACCACATCTACGAGATGAACGCGGACGGCTCCGGTGTGAAGCAACTCACCCGCGCCGAGGGCGTGACCGATATCGACCCGCTTTACTTGCCCAGTGGGGATATCGCTTTTTCCGCCACCCGCGAACCGAAGTATTGCATGTGTAACCGTCACATCATGGCCAACCTTTATCGCATGGAAGCCGACGGGGCCAATATCCGGCAGATTGGTAAGAACACCTTGTTCGAGGGGCATGGCTCCCTGTTGGCCGATGGACGGATCCTCTATGATCGCTGGGAGTATGTCGACCGCAATTTTGGCGATGCGCAAGGGCTCTGGACGGCTTGGCCCGACGGGTCGGAGCACGCTGTTTTCTGGGGAAACAACACCAATTCCCCGGGCGCGGTGCTGGATGCACGCGTACTGCCCGGCAGTTCCTCCATCATCTGCACGTTTTCATCCTGTCATGATCGTCCTTGGGGTGCCTTGGCGCTGGTCGATCGCGAACGCGGACTGGATGGCCGCGCACCAGTAGTGCGCACTTGGCCTCCCGATGCCGTCAATTTGGTGGGGCAGGGCGATTTCGATACCTACACCAAGGTGAAGCTGAAATACGAAGATCCCTTTCCCATCGATGACAAGTTCTTTCTATGCTCGCGGATGACCGGGCGTGGCGAGCAGATGGGACTCTTTCTGGTGGATGTATTCGGTAATGAAATCCTTGTCTATGAGGACGAGCGGGGTTGCTTCGACCCCATGCCCTTGCAAACGCATCCCATGCCACCAGCCTTGCCGGACCGCGCCACCCCTATGGACGAGGAAGGCACTTGGTTCGTGGCGGATGTCTATCAGGGCACGCATATGCTGGGCGTGGAACGGGGAAGCGTCAAGTGGCTGCGGGTCATTGAGTCCCCTGAAAAAAGATCATACAATCCCGAGGAAATCTGGGGCGGACAGGGTCAGCAAAATCCTGCGATGAACTGGCACGATTTCAACAACAAGCGAATCCTCGGACAGGTTCCGGTGGAAGAGGACGGTTCCGCCTTTTTCACCGTCCCCGCGCGGCGCTTTGTCTACTTCCAGTTGCTCGATGCGCAGGGCATGATGGTGCAATCCATGCGCAGCGGCGCGTTTCTTCAACCCGGCGAGCACAGCGGCTGCACAGGTTGCCACGAGAGTCGCCACAGTGCTCCACCCCCGGCCACCGCAGTTGCTCTTCGCGCGCTCGGTCGTGCCCCCAGCCGCTTGGAGGGTTGGCACGGGGAACCGCGCATGTTCAATTACCTGCAGGAGGTGCAACCTGTCCTGGACCGGTATTGTGTCAAATGCCATGACTATGGGAAGAAAGCGGGGGAGACCTTGAACCTTGCGGGTGACCGCTCACTCACCTTCAATGCCTCCTATGCCGACCTCTGGCGCAAGCAATACATCACGGTGGCGGGCGCGGGACCGTATACGACCTTCCAGCCCTTCGCGTGGGGTTCCCATGCCAGCAAAATCATCAAGGTCGTGATGGAGGGGCATCAGGGCGTCCAACTCGATCCAGAGAGTCTGGATCGCCTGATTACGTGGGTCGATATCAACGCACCCTATTACCCCGCCTACGAAACCAGCTATCCGAGCAACCTGGCGGGACGCGCTCCGATTGACAACAAGCAACTCGCCCGCCTGTCCGAACTCACCGGGGTGCCCTTCCGTGAGCGAGCGGCTTTTTCGAAGAATCAGGGCGCGGAAGTGAGTTTTGACCGGCCGGAAATGAGTCCCTGCCTGCAAACCCTGAAGACCCGCGACAGTTCGGCCTACCGCGAAGCCCTCTCGATCATTGAGGCGGGCCGCAAGAATTTTGCGGCGCTCCCCGGCGCGGACAAGGCCGGTTTCCAAGCCTGCGAAACCGACCTCAAGCGCACAGCCCGATATGAGGGGCGGGTTGCCATTGAAACAGAAAACCGAAGGGCCATGAGCGCAGGAACCCGCCGATACGATGAGTGAAGGGAAACGCGGATAGCGAAACCCGACATCCCCCGGCGCTCCGCGCCACCCCCTTCG
>CAIZGN010000413.1 GCA_903932505.1 Candidatus Hydrogenedentota bacterium | reverse complement strand
CACAATGTCCTCCAGATCGTGGCTTGCGTAATAGTCTGACTTCCCTCGGTCTTTGAATGCTTCGAGTTTCGTAGCCAGAAAAAGCGGCGGGGAGACAACTTTTGCAGAACAGCCATCGCCCAAGTCCTTTGAGATTGCCAGCGAGATTACCTCAGGAAACCACCGTGTATTCATTCCGAGATTAGCAGGATACTGTGGCATGATGTCTACAAGGCAGCCATCCACAATCCATCTGCAGATGGGTGCCCCTGGCGTAGCATCGTGTTGGAATCCGTCCTTACGTAGCCGCTCCTCAAGCGCGGCATATTGATTGTAGGTAACGACCGCCACGACGACGTCCACATCCTTGGTTCTTCTAAATTGCGTCAACTCCGGATGATCGACCAAGGTCCACATGACGGCACCGCCAACGAAGGCAAAGGGCACCTCCAGACGCTCCAAGCGCCGGGCGACAACTTGCATTTCCTCACGCGGCGTAGGCATGGCTGAGGCGCTGTTTCAGTTCCTCTTGGGCAAGGTTTCGTTCCCTCGCCCGCCCGACGCGCAGCGCATCAACGAGGGCTAGCAGTTCATAGAGAACGGAGTCAGATCGGGCGGCTTTTGGAACCGAGCTGTAAAGGGGTTCGATTGAATACCCCCTCACCGTCCCTTCCGGGTCTGGCCAGACAGGGGGTAGATCGTCCGAGCTGAATTTGTCAGCAAGAGGAGGAGCTGCGTGAGCAGTGGGCATTCCTCTCACCAAAGAGCCTGGTTTTGCCGGGAAGGCGTACCTCACCCCATGAAGTAAGTATTCCTCAAGCGGTTTTCGGAGCGGCAATCGCGAAACCCCATCAATCAAACCCGCTTCGATACTACGACGAACTGAGGCGTGGATCTCTGACGCACTGATGCTCAATTCCTTCGAAAGCTGAGCATACGGCCGTTGCCCCCGTTCAAGCAGGAGTTTAAGCAGAACCACGATGTCCAAAGACTTTGCTATCACGCGGATACTCTATTCGCGAATGGCGAATAGTCAAGGGGCGCCAGCAGGCAATATGTTTGTGCTCAATCTCCGACGATACCATTAAAGTCAGCAGGCAACTCTACGCAAACACAGCAACACCAGTATGATGTATGCCATGCTCGACGGAGGAATTGTGCGTAAATAGTCGCCAAGACAGGCCAGCGCCGAGCGCCATTACCTGCGGGCAAATGTGGCAAAAGGATGCATAGCTATACAATGTGCAGTAAGTTTATTGACTTGCTGGTGTAAGTGTGTATATTGGGTCCATGCAAATGCCTGTGATTGATTCGTTGCCAGCGCGGAGCGCCGCTCCGACGCGGCGTTCAATTGCCAGCCTGCTGGCGCCTTTGGCAGAGGCGGCGGCGGGTTCGTCAAGCCTGGTGGCAAACCATGGCGCGCAGTTCACAAACGGCGGAGAGAGCTACGATCTGCCGCGTTACCTGTTTATCGGACCCAGGGGTGGCGACGATGCGATCCGGATCGGGATATTCGCTGGTATTCATGGCGACGAGCCGGAAGGAGTCCACGCGCTGATCCGGTTTCTGAGTCTGCTCGAGCGCGAGCCGGAGTTGGCCACCGGGTATTGCCTGTTTGTCTTTCCGGTCTGCAATCCGACCGGATTCGAGGATCGGACACGCCACGCGCGCAGCGGCAAGGATTTGAACCGCGAGTTCTGGAACGGGTCGGAGGAGCCGGAGGTAAAGCTGCTGCAATCAGAACTGCTGGCGCACTCGTTCCACGGGGTCATCTCCCTGCATACCGACGATAGCAGCCACGGATTTTATGGGTACGCGCACGGGGCAACGCTGACGAAGCACTTGATTGAGCCGGCTTTGCAGGCCGCCGAGCAGTTCCTGCCGCGTAATGGGGATGACACAATTGACGGCTTTCGCGCGCGCAATGGAATCATCCGCAACAGCTACCCAGGGGTGCTGAGCGCTCCCCCGAAGGTGCGCCCGCGCCCGTTCGAGATCATCCTGGAAACACCGCAGCAGCCGCCGAACTACTTGAAGGAAGCGGCGTTAGTGGCAGCGTTGAGGATGATCCTGGCGCGGTATCGTGAGCTGATGGCTTACGCACCGAATCTGTAAGCAACTAAACACCGAGCAAGGAAAACAACCAATGCCAATATATCCCGACGTAATCAGCACCGTGGGGCGAACCCCGCTGATCAAACTCAACCGCATCACCGCTGGCGCGCCAGCGACCATCGCGGTGAAGGGCGAATTCTTTAATCCGCTGGGCAGCGTGAAGGACCGCAT
>CAIZGN010000412.1 GCA_903932505.1 Candidatus Hydrogenedentota bacterium | reverse complement strand
GGAGCGCCAGACAAACCCGAGCTGCGCCAGATTCTCGAAATCCTCTTCACCCCGGATGAGGCCGCCGTGGCACAGCGACTGCCCAATCGGCCGACGTCCCTCGACAGTATCGCCAAACGTCTCGGCCGCTCCAAACAAGAAATCGACGACCGCCTCACAGCCATGGCTGAAAAGGGTCTCATTCTCGACTTTGAGCGACGGGGTTCCCGATATTTCATGCTGCCACCCATCGTGATTGGCCTCTTCGAGTTCGTCTTCATGCGGGCGCATGAAGGCTTGCCCATGGACGAATTGGCCGCACTCTTTGACCGATACATGTATGAAGAGGACGGGATCGCCCACACCGCCTTCGAAAAACAGACCCAGTTGAGCCGCTCGCTTGTGCATGAGGAGGCGCTACCGGAAGGGGATTTCACCGAAGTACTCGACTGGGAGCGGGCATCGGTCATCGTGGAAACCGCCAAAGCGGTCGGGGTCTCCCGGTGCGCATGCCGCTACAAGGCGGACTTGCTCGGCCACAGCTGCGGAGCCCCTGTCCAGGTCTGCCTCACCTTCAACGAGTCCGTGGAGGCCCTAAGCCGTCATGGTCTCAGCAAGCGAATCAGCAATGCCGATGGTCTCAAAATCCTCGAGGACTGCAAAGCGGCAGGACTCGCCCAAACCGCCGACAACGTCCAGCGCAAGGTCGGGTATATCTGCAATTGTTGCAGTTGCTGCTGCTGCGAAATGCAGGCGGTCAAGCGCTTTGATCTGCCCCACGCCATTGTTTCGTCCAACTGGCTCGCGCGGATTGATGCGGACCAATGCAAGGGTTGCGCAAAGTGTGTCAAGGCCTGTCCCGTGGAAATCATCGAGATGCAGGACAAACCAAACAACGGGCATCCACGAAAGGTAGCCATTTCCGACGAGGAACGCTGTTTGGGATGCGGCGTCTGCTACGGGGCCTGCCGACACGGGGCCATTGCGATGCGCCCTCGCGAAAAGCGGGTTTTCACCCCCAATGACACCTATGAGCGCGTGTTTCTCATGGCCATCGAGCGGGGCAAGCTGGCCGACCTCATTTTCGACCCGCCCGACACCCTCAGTCATCGTGTCCTGCTCAAGGTCATGCGTGCATTGGAAAACAGTCCACCCGCGAGAGCCGCTCTGGCCATCCAGCCACTTCGCTCAGCCTTCATGAATCGAATTTTGAAGAAAGTTCGGTGAGGTGTAATCGATCGCGCTACCGCACCACTTTGAACCACGGGATGGCCAGTGAGGACAACGCCACGGTGCTTGCCGGATCGGCCGGGTTTGAGCCGCCGAGGATCTCCATCAAGTCGCTCACGCCGTCACCATCGCTATCCCCCGACATCGGGTTCGTCGCCGAACCGCGCAGTCCAAGGACCTCAACATCATCCGTGAGGCCATCAAAATCGCTGTCCGGCTGGTCGGGATTACTCACGTGGCCAAAGGTTCCATGTTCTTCCTCATAATCGGACAGGCCATCCCCATCCCGGTCGGGGTCATCATCCAGAATCTGGACGATGGCCTGCGCCGATCCTGACTTCTGTTTCATGTACAGGGGATCATGCAACGTGACCAGCACCGTTTCCGTGCTTTCATGCAGGGTATCCGACAAGATGCTCAAAGGAACACTTGCTTCAAGCGCGCCACCCGGAATGATAAGCACGCCCTCGGCGGCTACAAAATCCCCCGACTGTGCGGTACCGGCAGCGATCGTATAACCGACCGACACAAAAGGATAATTCGCAGGAGAGTCTAGTGTTATGGGGATACTAGAAATCCCGGCGGATTCCGAAAACGAATACGTCGCCGAGGAGAATCCGCCGGAGGGGGTTGTTCCGAGAAAATACTTCACAATCGGGTAGGTGATATCGAAGCGGCCGAAATAATCCGGCTGATCCGGAAAGCTGCATGAAGCGTATCCGCCCCACAGTTGCCCAACAATCTGCTGTGTCCCTGCGAGCACAAGAGCGGAACCTGATGAACTCAACCACTGCGCTGGCTCAGTTGTGTTTTGTTAATTACTCTTGTTTTTTATTGTAGGATTATAGTATTTCTGATTTTTGTCCGTTGGATCGGAAACCGACCAAATAATTTGTTCGCGCGTCGTCTCGTCGGCAGTTATCACAGTTGGGCATTTGCTTTTCTAAGCAGAAAGAGTGCATAAGTATTGCCACTGATTTAACCATAATTATCTTTCATGCATCTAATTTATTTTATTTTGTTCAGCTTCGATGAGCTGATCGGTTTCACAAGATCGAATTATTTGTACGGATCATTCTTCAACTTTCG